>JABDJV010000104.1 GCA_013003295.1 Pyrinomonadaceae bacterium
ATAAACTTGCTTTTCAAACAGACTCAAAACGTTGGGTTTCTGCGTTTGATTGACCATCACGATAAAACTTCCCGCAGGGATCTCGCCGAAATTATTAAGATCATCTTTTTTCAGAGCCACTTCGAGCTCGTGGGTCATCAGGCGGACCTCCATCCCCTGCCACATTAAGATCTCAAGGAAACGCGAAACTCGCTCTTCATTTGGCTGGCCCGCATAAACAATAAATGCCTTCGGATCGATAAAATCCGGGGTCAAATTTGCGTGTGCAAGATTCCTCGCATTTTGCAAATAACGGCTTTTGAATTTCGCCGCCATCTCTAAAACTGCTCTCGCCGCGGTCAATTCTATGCGCGCTATATCGGATGGTTTCCACTCACCGCCATTCCAGGGTTTCGGATTATTAGTAAGACGTTCAAGCGGAGACTTCATGCCGCGCGACGGCCGGCGTTTCTCAAGCCGCTCCCTTTTTATGTTTATCGGCGTCATTAAGCGCGCGCTCGCCGCCTCAGAAAGAATCCCGATCGAATTGTGATAATAAGGTGCAGAACGAAAACCGCCGTGCCACCAGGTGTCGTAGGTTGCATTTGTGACGATTCCGGCTTGTCCGGTCATCGTCAGATCGGCGGCCATTTTGTAGCCGAGAAGCCCAAGCTCCCGTAGAATCACCGGAGATATCCTTGGGTTTGGCGGATCAAAAAACGGGGGAATCGTAAAACGCGCACCCGTCTGCCCTTGCTGGTGAACGTCAAAAACTATGTGTGGAAACCACTCCTGCCAGAAGAGTTTGGTAATGTTGCGGGTTTCGGCGAGGTTCATCATGAACCAATCGCGATTGTTGTCGTGTCCCGCGTAGTGATTGTAAAGCTCAGGCGGCGAAGAACCCTCATATTTTGTCCCAAGTGTCTTTCTGTACCAGTCAGCAACAATATCTATTCCATCCGGATTTGCCGATGGAATAAGAAGCAGTATCGTATTGTCTAAGATCTCATTCGTCCGTTCGTCCGTCGCAGTAGCCATTTGGTAGGCCAGGATCATAGACATTTGCGAAGCGACGATCTCCGTAGAGTGGATCGAACAGGAAATTGCAACGATCGTCTTGCCGCCGGTTCGGGGAGTAGGAACGCTGCGGAAAACTCTTCCGGGATTGCTGATATATTGGTTGAAGTTGCGATACAGGTCGAGAGATTTTATATTTTGCTCCGAAGAAATAAACGCTACGATCTGAGATTTCCCAAGCGTAGTTTTTCCAATTTCTTCGACCTTTACACGAGTGCTCGCGGCATCAAGTTTTGAGAAATAGGTTGTAATTTGTTTCCAATCGGCAATCGTTCTATCATCGGTTGGGTGGAAACCAAGCACGGATTTTGGCGTCGGAATGTTTTCAGTTTGCGCGAAAATGGTTAAACTGGTGCTGACCAGAATCAATAGAACGCCAACTTGGCAGATTTGTTTTAACATATAGTTTTTTCAATAAAATGCAGGCTCAGACACGAAAACAGATCGATTCTTCCTCCGCCAAGCCGCAAGATTTTGCTCTCTCTGTAAAGAATAATAAAAAAATAAGGTTTCCCGTCCAAGAGTCTACCAAATCCAGGGTTCGCGGAAAACTCCGATACTGGTGGAGTTGGCTCGTGGTTGCCACGATCGTTCTGTTTATTGCCACACCGGTAATGATCTTCTACCGGTTTCGTAAGAAGCGCGATGGTTTTTTTACCTGGTGCGATTGGGGTTCCAGAATTTGGCTGAAGGCATGCGGGGTCAAGGTAAACGCAAGCGGAAAGGAGAATCTCGAGGAGGGAAGGCAATACGTTTTCGTTTCAAATCATCGTTCCTATCTGGATACGGCGACGCTTTATGCGTTTGCCGGAAGACGGGTTGGGTTGGTAGCAAAGAAGGAACTTCTGAAAGTGCCGATCTTCGGATATGGAATGGCGGTGGCAAATGTGATCGCGATCGACCGGTCGAATCCTGAAAGAGCCAAAAATTCAATGGAAAAGGCGCGTCAGATCATGGATGATGGATATTCATTTGGTGTTTTCGCCGAAGGCACACGGGCAATGCCGGGCGAGCTGCTGCCGTTTAAGAAGGGCGCAATTCATCTTGCACTCCAAACAAACGCGCCGATAATTCCGGTAGTTTTTAAGAATACCGATCAATTGATGGGAAAAAGGACAGGGGTGGCGTATCCGGGGACGATCGAAATGGTCTTGCTTCCGGCAATCGAGACTGATGGGAGCACGGCGGAGAATGACCTGATGAGACTGTTGAACGAATCGCGCGAGGCGGTCGCAAACGAACTGGCAAAGGGCCGGTTCCTGACCGAATAGAATCTTACGACACTGAAGAGTCGGCTTACTGTGATTTCGGGGCTACTTCTTGATTAAATTGAACCCAACAAAAAGGAGGGCGGGACGCCCTCCGGACAGCCGCCCAGACGGCGGCGCTGCCTTCTGAAAAATTACTGGTTATCCTTCTTTGGTGGTTTCGGTTCCTCTTTATTTTCCTCGATCGGCTCGTCATCATCGAGAATAGTGACTTCACTGGTCGCTTCTTTGTAATCCTCGTATCTTACCCGCATTCTCATTTTGACGACCTGGCCACTGTCAAAAACCAGCTCGTCATTGGAAGCGGAATATGCCGGAAACCAGTATTTGCCGTCAACATTTGTGCGCCAGGTCTCAACGACCGGAAATCTCTGTTTTCCAACTTCCGGAAATCCCTTACCCTTTGATTTCACAACCATAAAATCGCGGTCATCGACCCAGATTCTTCCGACAAAAAAACGTTTGCCTGATTTTCTTTGTTTTTTCGTAAGCGGTTTCGGGCGAACATCAAAAACATGCAGATTCAGTTCGTCGATCTTTTCTTTCCCTAGATAATTAAATGTATAAGAGTTTACATCCCTCGGATTTATTGCAAACGGGTTAACCCCGCCGAGATCTTCAATGTCTTCTTTAGTGATCTGCAATTCACGAAGTGTCGAAACCGGGTGATAGGTTATTCTTTCGAAGCGCTCACCGGTTGACTTGAATGTCATAAAAGAGTCGCGGATATAGGTTCCGGTGATCAATCCGCCGAGTCCGACCGTTTGTATCTTTGCCTTTCGATTGAAAACATAATTTGTCAGAGCCTGACGGAAGCTTTCCTCATTTCGAGTAAATTTCTTTATGATCGTTTCGATCTCAGCCTGATTAAGATTGTTTCGCGTGATCGTGCCCTGCTGCGCAAAACCGCTCCCCCCAAATAGGGTCATTAAAACCACTGTAAGTGCTATCGTTTTTATCATTTTTATCTGTCTGCCTTTTTTGAGAACTAAATTTATAGATGCAGAAAATTTACGAAAAGTTTGCAGATTTTCAGCCCAAAAATAAATGAAACGCGTACAAGAATATTGTTCTCACCGCGTTTCAATCAACAAAAAAGCGTGTCCCTTACTCCACAAAATCGATATCCACCTTATGCGGAATAATGCCATGTTCAAATCCCTTCTGCATTAAAAGCCGAACGCCTTTCTGGCCCCGTTCGCCATAATCCAGGGTTAGTTTGTTAACCCACATTGCGACAAACCGGTCAGCAAGCTCCGGCGGCATATCACGCGCAAACTGCATCGCATAGGCGAGCGCATCTTCCCGGTTATCAAGCGAATATTGAATGCTCTTTTTTAAATGTCCGGAAACTTCCCTCATCAGATCCTCACCAAGGTCCCGCCTGATAACGTTTCCGCCCATCGGAAGAGGCAATTCCGTCTCCTCAAACCACCATTCCCCGAGGTCGAGTATCTTGTCGAGCCCAAGCTGTTTATAAAAGAGTTGTCCTTCGTGTATTAGTAGTCCCGCATCGACCTTGCCTTCCTGCACTGCGTCGATTATCTCGTCAAACGGAAAAACTTCGTATTCAAAGTCCTGGTTATAGATCCTCAAGGCTAAAAAGGCGCTGGTCAGTTCACCGGGAATAGCGATCTTCATATCCGGGATCTCTTCTTTCTCACGAGGCTCTTTTGAAACAAGGATAGGCCCATAGTTGTCGCCAATGCTTGCTCCGTGAGGCAGCAGCGCATACTTATCAGCGACATATGCATAGGCATGAAAGCTAATTGCTGTTACATCGAAAACTCCGTTGTGAGCGTCTTCATTGAGAGATTGGATATCCTTTAGAGTGTGTTCAAACTTCAATCCATCCGTTTCCAGTTTGTTGGTCGCCAGACCATAAAACATAAAGGCATCATCCGAATCAGGCGAATGCGCTACGGAAATGGTTTTTATATCGGTTGCTGCTTCCATAAGAACTTAAATCTGTGCGTAAAAAATATTCGTATTATACAGAAGCTGTATTCTACCCTTTTCTTGGAAATCGGCAAAGAGAGATTTCAGACTTCCAAGCATGTATTCGTATCTATGATCGTCTTTGGCCGGAGTGTATGAAGCGGAAAAAGACCTTCCCATAAATCCTTTAAAATCGAGCGTTTGCGAATTTGGAAATGACTTCAGAAAGAATTTTGATCCGAATGCTTTTTCCATCGATTCTATCGTCAATTTGTCATGACGAACTTTTCCATAATCAGTCCCGAATTCGACCAGCAGCTTTTCATATTGACGCAAAAATTCATTGGCATTGAGTCTGCGCTCGTTCCAAATAAGGGCAATATAACCGGCTTCGGTTAGGATACGGCGAAATTCCGCTACACATTTGCTTAGGTCAAACCAATGAAATGCCTGGGAAGCTGTAACCAAATCCACACATTTGTCTCCAAGCTTCGTGTTTTCGGCGGTTGAATCGATCAGCCTGAAACTGGAATAATCGGCAAGGTATACAGCCGCCGCTCGCCTCATCTCCGCATTCGGCTCAACTGCGACTACTTGATTTCCGTTTTCAAGAAATAGTTTTGACGAGATGCCCGTTCCAGCGCCGATATCAGCAACTTTCCAGGTTGAATCAAAATCTATTTCGTCTTTGAGAAATCCGATGATCGATGCCGGGTATTCGGGACGGTATTTAACGTAGTCATCGACCCGATCCGAAAATCTCTCGACTGAATTCCTTGACATTTAATCACCTGCGATCAAAACCGTCATTTTCCATCTTCCGTTAACCTTTGCAAAACAAGCGCGGTAGTCTATCGAACTCCGAACAAACTGTGCTGCCACATAGCCGGATTTGCCGCCGAGAGTCTCAATTTTTACCCAGATATAATGATTGGGGTCAGAAGTTGATGTCACTGAGTTTTCGGCACTGGTCTTAACGACGTTGTAGGAAAGTTTGGCGACCACATTTGATGACAGGTTTGGCTTCTCACGCAAGTTCACATTTTTTGCAAATATCGCATGATAATCGAACGCATCAAGGTCTTCGGGAAATGTCGTAAACAGGTAGGGAGCACAAAACGTTTTCTCTTTGCCTTCGCCGTAGAATGTTCCGCCATTTGCTAGAATTGTAGTCAATTCCTTCCAGACCTCACTCTTCGGATCACTTGGCTTCCAAATCCTGCGGAAGTCTCTCAGGCCTTCGGCTCCTCCAAAGCTAAGCTTGATATCGCTTGCAACGATCGCCAGTAAACGTCTCGTGTTTTTTGTTTTGATCGTTCTCAGCAGCGAATCCCTGAACTTGCGAAAGGTGGAATCATTTACCCCTTGATCGACCGGCGTAACAAAACGCTCTTGTTGCGCCGCGATATTGATCGAACAAGAAAGAAGAATTAACGATAAGATGGCAAGAGTTCTTGGTTTCATGGTCTATTCGCTTTTATTTATTTCATTCCCTGTCCATTGAGTTTTATCCGTATGCGGAATATCAAATTGGTCGAGGATTCGATAGCACAAGTGATCAACCAGTTGCTCGATCGTTTTAGGGCGATGATAAAAACCCGGACTCGCCGGCAGGATGGTAGCTCCGGCTTTGGAAAGCGTGAGCATGTTTTTAAGGTGGATCGCATTGAAAGGAGTTTCTCTTGGTACGAGAACCAGTTTTCTTCCTTCCTTTAAAGCTACATCCGCCGCACGATGGATCAGATTCGTACCCGCACCTGAGGCGATCGCTCCAAGGGTTCCCATCGAACAGGGCACAATTATCATTCCCGCTTGCTTAGTCGACCCGGATGAGGGCTTCGCGGCGAAATTCTCAAGCTTCCAAAATCTAATCAATTTCGAATCTTTCTTTAGACCCAGCCATTCATTGATCGTTTTAACGTCCGGCGTGCGCAGGTTCACGCCCAATTCGACTTGAGCGACGATCGGTACGACCGACGACATTACGAGATTTATCGTCTTGACCGCGCCGCTTTCGGCGAGCAGCTGTAGTGTTCGATATGCGTAAATCGTGCCCGAGGCACCCGTAACTGCAACAGTTAATTCCATAAAATAAGTAGTTACTACACTTTAGCACTTTTTCCGATTTTATAAAGCGGTTTTTCGCGTGATTTTCGATCAAAATGCCGACCATTGTGTGACAATATTCGGTCATTTTGAACGACAAGGTGAAAACGCCTTCGAAGCCTAAAAAGTCTGTTTGCCCTGTAGTTTCAATGACTTAGAGTAATTCGGGGGTTTTTGGCACCGCACTTGCAATACAAGTAAGCGGCTGACGGAAAAGCCAGGCATAGACAGATAGAGAATAGGTGTAGAAGAAGATGAAAAGCAGTAAATCTATCGAAAACACGATGATGTTGAATTTTGCAAACAATGAGGTTGTTGTGTGGGCTTTCACAAGAATCTCATCTGCATATAAATACATTTCAATGTTTATATAGGTTTATTGGGTTTCATTTTCACTTCGGGGAAAAAAGCGGCGATTCAATCGCCGCTTTTTTTGTTTAAACTACACATTTACTTTTGTTCTAACACCAAGGTGACGTTAAAATTACCCCCGATGCAAAACGACGATATTACGCAAATACTAAAATCGCACGCCGATGGCAACATCTCAATTGACGAAGCAACGAAGGCGATCAAGAATCTATCTTATGAGGACGTCGGATATGCTCGAATCGATCATTCGCGAGCAAGCAGACAGGGCTTTCCTGAGGTTATATTCGGCCAGGGGAAATCGGCGGAGCAAATCGTCGGAATATTCGAAAAACTAATCGAGCGCTCTCCAAACATCCTGGTTACACGAACAAATAAGGACGTCTACGGCGAGATCCGAAATGTGTTTAACGATGCCGAGTGGCACGAGCGAGCCGGGATGATCAGGATTCAAAAGAATAAAAATGTGACCGGCGTTGGCGAAATTGCCGTCGTTACCGCCGGGACGAGTGATATTCCGGTGGCCGAAGAAGCAGCCCTTACCGCGGAGGCGATGGGGAACGACGTAAAGCGAATCTGGGATGCGGGAGTTGCCGGAATTCACCGGATATTATCAGAACGGGAGATGCTGCAAAATGCGCGCGTGGTAATCGTTGCTGCCGGCATGGAAGGCGCACTGCCATCGGTTGTCGGCGGGTTGGTCGGAGTTCCGGTGATCGCTGTTCCAACCAGTATCGGCTACGGAGCATCTTTTGAGGGTGTAGCCGCTCTTTTGGGAATGCTTAACTCGTGTGCTTCAAATGTGACTGTTGTAAATATTGACAATGGTTTTGGAGCGGGCTTCGTAGCAAGCTTAATAAACCGTGACTGGAAAGCGTAGGATCATGCTAAATAATTTACCGGTAAAATTTGTCCTCTCTGCACTTATTCTCGCGATCGGCCTTCTCGAATCCACCGTTTTTGCAAACGGGCCGGAAAACGCCAGACTGATTTCGGGGAAGAGCTCGAGTAAACCAGCAAAACCTCCGATCATCATTATTCCTGGAATTCTTGGTTCCGAGCTCATAAACGAGAAAACAGGTGAAAAGGTCTGGTTTCGTATATCCAGGTCAGATGAAGATGATCTTCGCTTACCAATTTCGCTAAACCTTAATGAAAGTAGAGATAATTTGCTTCCCGGAGACATCATCCGAACGATCGATCTGAGATTATTGCCCGATATAAAGATCTATCAGGAAATCATCGATTCGTTAAGAACGAGAGGCGGATACGAAGAAGCTTCGTGGGACAGGCCGCCAAGAAATATCGACGGCAGGTTTTTCGTTTTTCCATATGATTGGAGGCGTGACAACGTTGAAACGGCAAGAGATTTGATAAACAAGATCGACCATTTGCGGGCGAAGTCAAATACGCCGCGGGCGAAATTTGATATTTTGGCGCATTCAATGGGCGGACTTATTGCCCGCTACGCGGCGATGTACGGAAGGACGGACCTGCCAAAAGGAAAGCCCCGGCCAACATGGATCGGCGAAAAATATTTTAATAAGGTATTTCTTTTTGGAACTCCGAATGAAGGATCGGTCGAGGCGCTTGAGACGATTCTTGAGGGCCGTTCGAGCCTGGGTGGAGTTTCAAACCTGCCGTTTGTGAGGGACCTTACGCCCCTTGATATAGCTACCATGCCGTCAGTTCTGCAGCTTCTGCCTTACGAAAATACCGTCAAGGTTTTTAACCGGGATCTTGAGCCCATTGAGATCAATATTTACAATATCGATGTTTGGCGAAAGTACGGGTGGGCCGTATTTAACAAAGAGAAGCAGTATTTGAAGGATTTCAGTGAAGCTGAGGCCGGGAGATTTGAGCAATATTTCTCGATGGCATTAGATCGCGCAAAGAGATTTCACGAAGCGCTGCGGATACCAACCAGAAAGAAGCCCTCGATCCAGTTTCATGTCGTTGGGAGTGACTGCGCCGAAACTCTCGACGCATTAATAATTTATCAAAAGGGAAAAAAATGGGTCACATTGACCAAGCCGGACTCCTTCAGGAATTCAAGCGGAACAAAGGTTCCAACTGAAGCGGTTAAGAAGTTGATCATGGTACCCGGTGACGGGAAAGTTTCGAGGCGTTCGCTGCTTGGGGAATCCCTTTCGTACGGTGGAAGCAAGAATTTTGGGAATTCCGCTATCCTGCCGATTACCTCAAAAGTTATTGTTTGTGAAGAGCATGATTCCCTGATGGGTAATTCGACGATTCTAAGCCGGGTTTTTGAAAAACTTGCCGGGAATTCCAAGAGATAGCAGCGCTGGAGAGATTTGTCTTCTTAGGATTATCAATCTGCTATCGATTTGAACTACCAATTCCCATCAAATCGAAAATGGCCGCAATGAGAATTGGCGCGCACCTATTTTGTCTGTATTTCAGTCGCGACTTTTATGACGTCTGAAAAGGTTTTGAGATAATAATCGGCCGGGAAGCGATCCGAGAGATCATCTTCTTCGAACGCCTGTCCACCGATAGCTATCTTTGCCCTATGATTCTCCAGTTTTTCCCGAAAGCTCACATAGTCTCTTGAACTCCGGTCTATTTGGTTCATCAGTGTCGATGAGATACACACTAAATCGGGGGAATGCTTGTCAAACTCCTCGGAAATCGAAAAGAGAGGAGTGTTTGCACCAAAATTCCAAACCTCCCAGCCTTCGCTTTCCAGAGTGACCTGTGCGCAATGGGTTGCCAGCTCGTGGAGGTCGCCCTCGAGTGTGAAGCAGATCGCTAATTTGTTTTGGGGTTTGGGAACGGGAAGCGAAGCCCGTAGGTTGTGCAGAGCGCAGATCGCGGTGCGCGACGCGAGGTGTTCCTCAGCAACTGAAACCTTTCCGAGTTGCCAAAGTTCACCAATGTGATGCATTGATTCAGTTACCACTCCGTCGAGAAGCTCTGTTAGTGTTTCACCTTCGAGAAGTCTCCTGATAAGAATAGTTGATGCTTGGTTTTCAGAACCTGCGAGTAGTGCGTGGAAGAATTCACAGTCTGAAAGTTTTCGTCCACGACCACGTCGCAACCCGACCTTTGCAACCGACTCATCTCCGACACTCTGCTTCGTTCCGAGCCCCTGTTCGTTTTGAAAACGAGCGATTTCTTCGGCTCTGAATCTTCGATGCCCTCCATTCGTTCGTTCCGATTTGATCAAGCCGGCAGTTGCCCAGCGCTTGACAGTGGCGTCACTGACGCGGCAGAGGCGTGCAACTTCCGTGGTTGTTAAAGAGTCCGAATCCATATCAATTTCGACCACTTAAATGGTAACCCAAACGCACAAAACGCTCAAGCCTCCAGTTAGGGATCCAGGTCATATGCAAGCGCTATTCGGTGCTTTTTATCCAAAGCGATAAATAAGAACTTGACAAGCAATTCGGAAGCGAGTACCATTCAACTATTGAAACCGCTCAAACCGCTCATATAGATTCATGAAGCAAGCAAGGGCAGGCATCATTATCGACGCGATTGAAGTTATATTATTGCGGTAAATCAATTGGATTTAAGCGCTACCTCTTAGCGAGGTAGATCATAGCGAGCAAGGGGAGGCGGGAGACGGCGTCATTGACGTGGTCGAAACAGTATTGAGGCCGGTAAAACGACCGGCGTCAAGTGAAACCTCTTAACGAGGTAGATCAAAACGAGCAAGGGTAGGTTGGAGCCGCCGTCTTTTGGACGGAGGCTCCTTTTATTTTTATAGAAAGTATTTCGAAAAAAACCGTCGTTCAGGTAGAATCATTAGATAATCAACCAGGGCCCGGCTTTGCGGAGTTAATTTTTTTGATAAAATCGTTTAGGGTTGTTTTTTCGTATTTGCCGCCCGTTGTATCGGAGCCGATAGGTGTTTCGAGTTGATGTGATTTAATAGTTCGCTGCGCCTTCTGCGGAATAATATGTTGCCACTTATATACCCTGTGATTAGGGGTTTTATCGCATTTTTAGTAATGGTCGTCGTGATATTGATGATATTGCGTCTGATCTCTAACTTCACCGATCCGAACCCGTTCGGAATAATCGGCAGGTTTTTTTTCAGGATCAAGAAGTGGACGGATAGATTTGTTTATCCGATCGCAAGTTTCATGGCCCGAATGAAGATCGACACGCGAATCGCCCCCCTGATAGGGATTCTCATTTCCTGCGTGGTCGGCTACTTCATTCTTCAACTCTTCTACAATTTGTTTTTTACGATCGACGGCGTTGCAGACGGTTTTCGTAATGCAAGTATCACCAGGATCGTTGGGTTTTTGCTTTATGGGTTTCTTGGGATCTACTCTCTCATGATCGTAATTCGAATCGTCTTATCGTGGGTGCTGACCGGAACGAATAAGGCCCTGAGGCTATTGCACCGATTGACCGATCCGATTCTCGATCCGTTCAGGCGGATAATTCCGCCGCTTGGAATGTTTGACATCTCCCCGATCGTTGTTTTGTTCTTATTGAACTTTTTACAGATCGCCGTCGCCGGAGTTTTGCTAAGTGCTTGATTAATTTCTCTAAAAAAAACGGAGCCTTGATTTTTAGTGTCCGGGTTACGCCGCGGGCTTCAAAGTCGGAGATCGTCGGGGAGCACGCGGGAGCTCTTAAGGTTAGGCTTTCCTCGCCGCCGGTTAAAGGAGCTGCAAACAAAGAACTTATCAAGCTTTTATCAAAGAAATTGGCAGTCTCCAAGTCCGATGTGAAGATAGCCGGTGGTGCCGGTTCGAAGATCAAAAAAGTACTTGTGGTTGGGGTTGATTCGGGAGTGCTTCGCCAGTTCGAAACCCGTTAAATTAACGCTCAGCACGGAAAATTCATATAGACACTGCAGTTTGCGAAACGAAAAATTGGCGTGGTATATTTCCACGTTAAGCCAAAATTATCTAACAACATCATTGAGGAATTCATACAATGTCGGGACATTCGAAATGGCACAGTATTAAACATAAAAAGGGAGCTGCTGATGCGAAGCGCGGAAAAATATTTACGCGTCTGATTAGGGAAATCACCGTCGCGGCGCGAACCGGAGGCGGCGATCCCAATATGAATCCGCGTCTCCGAAAGGCGGTATCTGACGCAAAGGCGGCAAATATGCCGAATGACAATATAGAACGCGGCATAAAACGCGGTACCGGCGAGCTCGAAGGGGTTGATTATGAAGAGATCACCTATGAGGCATACGGGCCCGGCGGCGTTGCGGTTTTGATCGAAACGATGACCGATAACCGAAACCGGACTGTGGCTGAACTCAGACATTTGCTCTCGAAAAACAACGGAAATCTCGGCGAAGCGGGTTCAGTCTCGTGGATGTTTGACCGGAAAGGCTACGTCGTTGTAGACAAAAGCCAGAAAAGCGAAGAGGAGCTCTTCGAAATTGCAATTGAGGCCGGCGCGGACGATTTGAAGGACGACGAAAACAGCTTTGAGATATTCACAGATCAAGATGCGTTTGAGGGCGTAAAAAAAGCAATTCAAGACAGCGGAATTACAACTGAGGTTGCCGAGATTTCGATGATCCCGCAAAACTTTGTCAAACTCGAGGGTGCGGAGGCTCAGCAGATGTTGAATCTTTACGAAGCAATAGACGACCACGATGATGTACAGAACGTCTACGCAAACTTCGATATCGACGAATCCGAACTGGGCGTATAATTTTTGCTTTTGATCGGGAGTTTTAGTAAATTTCACAAGTGAAAGTTTTAGGAATCGATCCCGGCAGCCAAACTCTTGGATGGGGAATCGTCGAGGGTAAAGGCTTGAAGTACCAAGGCATTGCCTATGGGACGGTAAAATCCAGTCCGCGCGAAGCGTTTTCAAAACGCCTTTTAAAAATCAGCGATGGTATTGAAGAGGTCATAGAGAAGTTTGATCCGGACATGCTCTCTATTGAAGAAGCGTTTTACGCACAAAATGTAAAAGTAGCGCTGAAGCTTGGGCAGGTACGAGGCGCGGTTCTGCTCGTTGGTGAAAAAGCCGGTTTAGAGATCTCGGAATATAGTCCAAAAACGATAAAACAGACGGTTGTCGGATACGGCAACGCGGAAAAGACCCAGGTTCAGGAAATGGTTCGCATTCTTTTGAAATTGAATGAAATTCCGGAGCCCCATGATGCGGCCGATGCCCTGGCGATCGCTATCTGTCATTTTCACCATTTTGGTTTACACGAACGCGTGATTGAAGCGGCGCAGAATTAACATACCCCTTTCCGAACCATAACGAGTAACTCTAATGAAACATTTGCTGATCCTAGTCTTGCTAGCTGTTCTTATTGCTTGTACGTCAGCAATTGCTCAAAAACAACCTTCGAAATCGGCATCCCAAAAAGAAGAACCAAAAGGAAATGCGGCGATCGTTGTAGATGAACGTCTCTCGCTTTTGCTCTCGCAGCCGAGTCTTTACGCACTCCCGATCCAGCGAATGCGTCGTGGAAGGCAATTGAAAGTATTGCGTTCGAAGGTGGCCGATGGTGTTACTTTCTATGAAGTAAAACCTTCCTCTCGCGACGTAACCGGGTGGGTACAAGCTGAAGCGATCATCGGAAATTTTCGTCGAGATGATGACCAACGGCTCGCAAAACTGGTCCAGGCCTCACGCGGTTTCGCCCAAATTGAAAGAGCAGTTTTTTTTCTGAATTATTTTCCGAAATCTAAAATGCGGCCTTCGATTCTTTTGCTCATTGGCGACCTCGTCGAGGAAGAAGCCCTGGCTTTGTCAAAAAAAGCCGGGGAGCGGCTCGATCGACGTGAAATGGCTGCATCGGGAGCGCCTTTGCATAGCTTTTATCTGAATTTTTCTGGTTTAGACCGTTATCGGAAATTGGGAATAAGGTTTCTCTTCAACATTAATACAAGGTCGTATCATTACGATGGAGGAGCGTGGTTTGAACTCCTGAGCAAATTTAAAAATACCCTCGAAGCTCAAGAAGCGCAGCGACGTCTTGCGACGCTAAAGGAAAAAATGGAAAGAGATTCGAAACCTTAATACTTCTTGAGATGTACTGCCGCTTTTGCCGCAATTTCTGCATTGTTTTTTAGCAGCGCAATATTTGCGTCCATCGTCACACCTTTACTAATCTCAGACATTTTCGAAAGAAGAAAGGGCGTTAAATGTTTGCCGGCGATTTCTTGCTGACTTGCCATTTCGAGAGTCGTACTGAGAATGTCTTCGAGTATACCAATTTCGATTTCGAATTCGTGGGGAATCGGAACCACGAGTAGGATGGCGTTCTTCAATCCCAGATCGTCTCGCGCGCGTGAGATTTCAACCACCTGTTCGATCGATTCGACCCGCTCGTCAACATACAAACCACTCTTTGAAGAGTAAAACGCCGGAAATTCATCAGATTTATATCCCAGAATCGTTACACCGTTGGTCTCCAGCCATTCTCTTGTTGCTGGTAGGTCCAAAACGATCTTGGCTCCGGAACAAACGGTGATCATCGGAGTGTTGGCAAGTTCGTTGAGATCTGCCGAAATGTCCAGTCGATCTCCCCTGTGAACTCCGCCAATACCTCCCGTGGAAAAAACCCTGATGCCCGCGTTTTGCGCGATAAACATTGTGGTCGCAACGGTCGTTGCGCAATCCAGTTTCAGCGCCGCCGCAATGGGCAGATCCCGCTTTGAAATTTTTCGGATATTCTTATCGGCAGCAAGTTTTTTGATTTGAGTTTTTGAAAGTCCGACGCAGAATTCTCCATCAAATACTGCGATCGTGGCAGGCGTTGCCCCGTTTTTTCGTACGATCGATTCAAGATCGAAAGCCATCTCGACATTTTGCGGGAAAGGTAATCCGTGGGCAATTACGGTAGATTCCAATGCGACCAGCGGTTTTCCGCGATCGAGCGCATCCGACACTTCTTGACCATACCGAATTTCCATACGACCAAAGTAACATGCATAAGCTTTTTATTACCAGCCTTTAAAATAAAAGCGGGGAAGCGTCTCCCACTACACTTCCCCTTATTTCCGCAGCAATTACAGGGCGTAATTGCACACGGAAAATTTGATGTCGATTTTTTGCGTTATCAAGTACGAATTGATATTTGCGGCTGCTAGATCCGATTTCTCAAAAACTGAGTTGTAGTCTATACTCAAAACATTAGATGAAAATTCGTGTTACCTAAACATCTTCAACGATTGTTTTATAAGAATTGCATAATCGTTTAAATTATGTCAAGAACAAACACAACATCTGTCGAAAACCAGCAGTTTATCGCGCGTTTAGTCGAAGCTTGCGGTACAAATAAGCCGGCTGAAATTGCACAATTGTTTAATATCTCCTATCAGGCGGCCAAAAATTATATGGCTGGAAGGTTGCCGGATACCGGTGTTTTGCTAAACATTGCTGAGAATACATCCTTTTCGATTCACTGGCTGCTAACGGGTGAAGGCAAGAAATTTGTTGAAGACGACAGTCAGGACGACACACTGATACTTTCTGAAGAATTGTGGGAACAGATCAGAGCCGAATGCCGGCACGTTGTAAACGAAATGTTGCACAGCCGGCACGAATCTGGCGACGGGAAAGTTTTTGTGCTCGATGTCAATGACTTTCAAGGTCAGGAGATCGTAAAAAACAGCAAGCTTCTCAGCCAAAGGCATAAACAATCCTGAACCGTTGAAGCAAACTGGCTGGCATACAGAGTTTCCGGATGATCGGATCAATTTGAGGCCTACTGATCATTTTGCGGGAAATCGCTTTCGCGTCACGTTTCAAACGCCGCTATTTGATCATCGTACCGATCCTGCTTAAGCGTGGATGCGTAATACACCCAAGTAGATCGCCATTGCTCGCCCCTCGGTCACACGACCAATAAACAAACATCGCTCGCCCGACGATAAGGCTCCTCGGAACAAAGCCCCAGAATCTACTGTCTTCACTATTATCCCTACTATCGCCCATCACAAAAAAGCTGTTTTCAGGCACCTTCATCGGACGGTCTTTTACGCCAAAGCTGTAGTTTTCGGTCCCAAGGCTGTTTCCGTCTAAAACGTGCTTCATTGTGCGTTCGGAATAGTAGACGCTGTATTCTGCATCGGGTTTGACCGGGTCGGCTTCTTTTGCCGTCAATGCCGACATTTGGTTTTCTGCATCGCCAATATATCGGTTTTCCGGGAGCAATTCTCCATTTATATAAACCGCGTTGTTGCGAAATTCGACTGTCTCGCCCGGAAGGCCGATGACCCGTTTTACATAGTTTATCTGATATGGAATTATCCCGCGTTTCTCGTCGTTTATCGGATTAAGCTTGTTCCCGGGGTATTTGAAAACGATTATGTCTCCCCGTTTTATTTCACGCTGCGGGAGAAATGGCAGCGGGTTTCCGCCCGCATTGAATATAAACTTGTTAACCAGCAGATAGTCACCGACCAGGATCGTGTTTTGCATTGAGCCCGTCGGCACTGTCACTGCCTGAATGACAAAAGTCATTCCGAAGATCGCCATAATTAGCGTGACGACGAACGACTCCAAGTATTCGAGGATAATGTTCTTTGGCGGGCCGATTCGTTTTGATTTGATCGAGGGTGCCTCTGGTTTATCAGTTTTAGACATATAAATAATACGTTAAATTCTTTTAGTTTGTTTTTTTAATTTCTTTAGAGCGATGCTTGCTGCCTCCATTTCGGCAGTTTTTATGGAATTGCCTTTCCCCCTGGTTTTACCGTTGTCCCAAGATGCTTCGACAAAGAATGTTCTGTTGTGCGGAGGCCCCTCAGTTTTTATTACCGTATAATTAGGAATTGTACGTTTTTCCGCCTGAAGAGTCTCCTGCAGCATAGTCTTATAATCAAGCGATCCGATGGGGGTCGTCGATCGAAGTTCGTCAGCAAGAAGCTTCCCAACAAAGGTGCGAGCGGAAACGTAACTGCTGTCGAAGAATACGGCTGCGATCACAGCTTCAAGCGAATCTGCAAGAAGCGCCGGCTTATTTCGCCCGCCCGTTTTTTCTTCGCCCTTTCCAATTCGAACAAAGTCTCCCAATCCAATGTTTGCTGCAACTTTGGCAAGCGTTTCGGTGCTCACAAGCCGATGTTTCATCAACGTCAGGTCGCCTTCGTCCAAACCGCTGTGACGCTTGTAAAGATGCTCTGCGACGGCAAGTCCCAGCACTGAGTCTCCGACAAATTCCAAAGTCTCATTTTGCAGTCGATGAATCTCATCTTCATCACCGTCGGTTACCTCCTCATAGACCCAGGAGCGATGGGTAAGCGCACGTTCGAGCAATTCTCTGTCTTGAAATTGATAGCCAAGCAGATTTTCAAGTTTGTCGAGCGATTTGGGCATTGCAAAGATTCTATAAAAGAACCGAGGTAAAAATAAAGCCGGATGCTTTAATTTATGCATCCGGCTCTGTAACTAAATGAACTGCCTGGGGGGGGCTTGCCTAACGAAGCTGATTTTTCACAGCCGATGTTTTCGGAGTCGCCATCCGGCTCCTGGTATTACCAGTTTTGGTTCCGTCCGTTGCTTCGGTTGTCTTATCCATTGCCGGGGTTTCGACAGTCGGTGTCGTTGCCGGGTTCGGCATCGGTTTACCAACAATACTGGTAACATCCGCGTTGATCTTGGAGATCGTTTTCATCTCCGGCTTCTGATACCTGAATTCGTACAGGTCCTTTAGAACTTTAAGGATGTTTGCCTTGTACACAGCCGGTGTTTTTGGATTGGCGCGAACCAATGCATACGCCCTTGCATAAGCATCGATGGCGCGGTCAACATAAGCTTTTTCCTTTGCTACCGATTGCTTAACCTTATCGGCCCAACCTTCCTCGGTTTTGTCCCACTTATCTCTTTCATCCTGCATCTTTACGACGGTGGAGAAATACTCGTCCCCGATTGTCGCGTAGATCGCTGGCGTCGATTTGGTGCCGGAATTAAACTGGGTAGCTTTGTAGAGATATGGAATTGCCTCTTGTTTCTTGTTCATTCGGTAATACATGATGTAACCGATCGTGTAATTCATCCAGCCAAGGGCGTTGCTCTTTCCGTCAGGAAAATCCTTATTTTTATAGGCAAACTGATAAGCACCGTAATTCTTCGATTCCACGCCGCTGTTCAGCTTACTTATGGCCAAATTCGCAAACTGGATCGTGTCGTTGTTGAAGGTTGTAACCGGCGGATTCTTTTGAGATTCATCAAGACCGATCGAACCAAGAACCAGGATCACATCAACGAGATTGGGTTCTTCAGCCAGGATCTCTCGACCGGCTTTATACGTCTCAGCCCAGTTTTTTGATTTCACACTCGAGTCAAAACGGCCGTAAAGCGCATTCTTTCTTGCCGCTTCAGCAGCTGCTATCTTTGCCTTTCGATCAGCCTCAATCGCCGCTTCGAGTCTTGGAATGTCAGCCTTAATGAAATCGACTTGTGGTTTGTCGTCAGCGTTTGCACCGTATTTTTGTACGTATTCTCTTCCCGCTTCCAAAGCGATCTTCATCTGCTCAACCGTTCCGTTGTAGTTTGAAGTATATTTCTCATAAAGCGCGGTTTTCTTTGCAAGCTCATCATCCTGAGCATACGACGGCACCACGGCGACCGATGTAACTGCGAGCATCAACAGCCCAAACATTAAACTTCTGAAAAAGTTTTTCATTAACGTATTCCCTCCAAGCAATTGTGTAACTTTATTGTATTCCAAAATTTTAGAAACTTCGTAGAAAGAAGATTCCTGAATCATGCGAAAATCAGATGAACAATAAATAGAAAAAGTTGCAAGAATTTGCACCCTATATTCAGTATCCTCTGGTGATCTTCTTATGCACGTACAAACACTAATAATCACGCAAAAAGAACATTCGTGTCAAGCCAAAACGAAAGAAGCCGCTATTTGAAACCGGTTCAAACAGCAGCAATCAATGTTTTGGCTGGCCGCCAAGTATTATTTGTTCCCAACTACGCGCGGTCGCGTGATCTCCTGTTTTCCACCGATGACAACAGCTGGATATATTTGCTCTACTTTCTTCACTTTTTTCTTGTTATTTTTGCGAACTCGTTTTCTTGCAACATTTCTAGGCTGCTTTTTAGTTTTTGATTTCGGTTTGGCCGCGACGTCTGATTTGATAGTGATAATCTTCGGTTTTCCGATACTCGCCACGTTTTTAGAGTCTGAGACCTTGCTCTTAGGAGTTTTTACACGCAAAGGCTTGCGTCTTAATTTCTTTTGAAAAGGCCGGTCATATAGCGGTCGGAGTTTTCGATAAATTTTTTCTGCGATGGCCGCGGAGTATTTTCCGCGCGCAAATTTTCCTTTTGTTATGACTACAACGGAAAATTTAGGGCTTTGTATTGGAGCGACTGAAGCAAATAGACCAACCCACGTATTATCTGAAATACATGAGCCCGTCTTACCGGCGATCTTTAAATTGGCATTTCGAATTCTCTTTGCCGTCCCATATTTTACCGCTCCCATCATTCCCGGAATCACTCTTTCAAATACGGTCGGTCGAAGATCCAACTCGCGCCTTAAGTAGCCCCTGAAATTTGCCTTTTGAAATTTGTTGCGCGGGATCTGGGGAACGACAAGGTCCCCGCCGTTGGTAATTGCCGATACCATCACTGCAAGCTGCAAAGGGCTGGTCAAGAAATCATCGGCATGCGAGTATATTCGGAGGTTTTCATTTCCAAAGGGAAGTCGTCCTGCGGTTTCACTGCGGGAGTTTATTCCGGTCGGTTCGCCCAATCCCAATTTTCCTGCATATCGGATCATTTTTCGGCTTCCAAGCCTTTTACCGATCTTTTGAAAATAGGTATTGTTCGAATAGGCAAGAGACTGGTCAAGCCCGAGTCGGTAGTAGCCGTTTACGAGGTTTCCATTTGACCGAATTAACTTTTCATTATATCCCGCGATCCCGGTTACAAGCTTTATCGTTGAGCAGGGCTTAAATGCGTTTCTTATTCCCCATTCCTGATTTACTATCGTATAAATTCGGCCTGTTTGGGCGTTCATTACCACCACGGTCCCGGCTCGGTTACCCAATGCTTCGACTGCGGCTCGCCGTATACCTAAATCTTCTCCTTCAAAATCATCGTTAGAAATATTGCGTGTGGTTTCTTCCTTCAGCAGCTTATCTAATTTGGGGCTTATGTTTACGGATTTCCCAAATGGAAACGCCAACACGCTTGCTGAAGCTAAAAGCGGCGCGATAAGAAATGACAGGAAAATTTTAGCGGAAAATCCTTCGCGGAAAAACTGCATCAAAAATACTACCTCACAGAACAAAGACATTTACGTAGATTTAATTTGGAGAGAGGGAAATATATCTTGGTTTGATAACTTCTAAAAACTCGAATGGTTTGCGTTCGAGCTATTTAAAACTATACCATTCAAATCGGTTAGACCACAAGGTTTTCGTGGGATTTGGCAAATCTGCTTAGGATATGAACTTCCTCAATACATTTCGCGCTAGGCTGCTGATCATATTGGCGCTGCTACTGGTCGCGACCCTTAGCGTTCAGTATTACGTGAATCTGCGTACTCAGGACGAGAACATTAATTTGACGGAGGTTCGCGAACAGGCACTGCGGGATGGGCTCAGCATCGGAGTCAATACGATCACATCAGACATGAGAATTCAGGACTTTGTAAAGCGAGAAGGGCAGTCGTTTTACGACGAAAGATCCTCATCCCAGATAAAGGACATTCTCGTAATCAATGAAGACTGGGAAATAAACGACAGCTTGAGCGATAAATATCTGCCGTCAGTAGGGGAAGATGGCGAAGCGGTCAACATAGATCTCAAAACCGTGACCGACCTGCCGCCTCTGAAAGAAGGGCCCGACAAACTCGGAGCGGATCATGCGAAATTCCCAAACGCAAACATGGTTTCGACAAAGGATGCTGACAGCGAGGCGCACGCGATTCCGGTAGAGACAAGTGTTGGTCGATGGTACGTAATAGTTATTCTGGGGAATGACCGAAATGAGGCAGCACGCCGCGCCGGGCAAACGCTGATCTACACTCTTGGAATTCTTTTGTTCTCAACATTGATCACGATCTTTCTAGTCTGGCGCTTCACGCGTCCGATTGCGAACTTGTCGAAGGCGGCGAGGCGGGTCGCTGATGGAAATCTAAACTTTCGTCTAAAGGATGCGGATAGAAATGATGAGCTTGGAGAACTTGCAGCTCAGTTTAATGAAATGACTGCGGAGCTGGAGAAAACAAAGGAGCTACAGGCCCAGCTCCAGGAGGCCGAAAAATCGGCTGTGGTTGGCAGACTTGCATCCGCGATCGCACATGAAATTCGCAACCCGCTGAATTATATAAACTTAACGCTTGATCACCTGCGAAAAAAATTCAAACCGGAGGACACTGGCCAACAAGAAACATTTGAAAAGCTAACCAGGCAGCTCAAAGTAGAGGTCGACCGTATAAACCAGCAAGTTTCTGATTTCCTGCGATATTCACGACCGATAGATCTTGAGATCGAACCGGTAGATCTGCGCCGGGTCATCAACGATTCATTAAGAATCGTTGAACCGCAGGCTAAAGAGCAAAATATAAAGATTAGCGTTATTGAGCGAGAGAATGTTTCGAAAGTACTTGGCGATCCTGAGGTATTGCGGTCTGTTTTCAATAATTTGTTTATTAACGGAACTCAGGCAATGGAAAAACACGGCGGAAACCTGAATGTAATTCTCTCAGGGGAGCAGGAATGGGTCAGGGTGGATGTCAAAGACACCGGCGGCGGTATCCCGCGTGAAAACCTGTCAAAGATATTTCAACCGTATTTTTCGACAAAGGAAACCGGAACCGGCCTCGGACTGGCGATCGTTAAAAAGATTGTTGACGATCACGGCGGAAAGATCGGGGTCGAATCGGATTTGGGAAAGGGAACGACATTTACGGTGGAATTACCAAG
>JABDJV010000156.1 GCA_013003295.1 Pyrinomonadaceae bacterium
GCACTGATCCCGCGACAACCGCCTTACCAAACGTTACAAAATCTTTGATGCTCGTATACCGCCAAATTCCCCGATAAACGCCAATTGCCAAAAACGCGGCCAACTTCAACACAATTAGCATCGGCAAGGTTTTCAGGAAAAGATCCCAATTTCGCGTATATTCGAAGTTGCCAAAGATCAAGACATAGGAGAAATAATAGGATAGTGTTATCAACAGAGAATCTAAGACTACCTCGAAAACCCTTCGTTTGTGTGACAGGTTTAACAAGAATCCATATGCGGCATTGTTTTGAAGCGCAAGGTCCTCATCTTGCTCTTTGTAAACTTTTACCTTTGCAAGATATACCCCTATGAGAGTAAGCACGACGGTAAAAAGAGCAACCAGGGCAAGACTCTGCGTGATCCGAAGCTCCCTGATCAAAAGTGACAGACAACCTGCCAGAATGGCAAAACCGTAAAGCATCAAAACCGCCGACCGCTCAGAAAGTCCCAGCGCGACGAGTCGATGAGAAGTATGATCACTTCCTCCTTGTGAAGCCTTCCTGCCTGAAACCTTTCGAAGAATAGTCACGAATGTGGTGTCGAATATGGGAACAAATAGTATCAGCACCGGAATCGCGAGCACGGTAAGGATGCTGCGAGACCTGCCTCCGGTTGCGTTCAGTAAAACAGAAGTCGCCAAAAAGAACCCGATAAACATCGAGCCGCTGTCACCCATGAATATCGAGGCAGGATTGAAATTGAATACCAAAAACCCGATCAATGCCCCGATGAAGGCCGATATCAAAAGGAGCTCATTTGTCTGCCCGCCTGCTGCCAGTACGATCGCAAGCGTAAACGCAGCAATTGCCGAAATCCCGGCCGCAAGCCCATCCATATTGTCGAGCAGATTTATGGCGTTTGTTATTCCGATGATCCAAAAAGCGGTGATCCAGATATTTACAAAATCTGAACCCGTCCAGGGTAGAACCAGACCCGAACCGATCACCAGAGCCGTACCAATCAGTTGTCCGATCAGCTTCTGGTAAGGCTTGATATGCAGCAGGTCATCGACCAGACCCAAAACAAATAAAAAGGATGCTCCTCCCAAAACGATCAATGACTTGGTCTCGATTGGGACAAAAAGAAAGTAAACGATTATCGTCGTCAGGAAAATTGCCACGCCGCCCATTAACGCGGTCGGTTTCTTATGCCAGCGATCGGCCTTCGGTGCCGCTATAAAGGCCTTCTTGCGGGAATATTTCCTCACTAAAAAGGTCAGGACCACCGATAGCGCAAAACTAATCGCCCCAACAAAGTACGGATTTGAAGTTATCTCATTCATATCAGAGGGAAACTGTAAACTTTCTGACGGATTAAACTGTATTAAAAGCCAATTTATCAATAAAATCAAGGGATTAGCGGACCCGAACTATTTTGCTTTTCGATAAAGACCGCGGATGTCATTAAGCAAGCGCTCCTTTGAGTAATTCGTCTGTACAAAGGTCTTACCTTCCCGTACGAGCCCATTCCTCAACTTCTGATCGGCGGCCAAGACAAGTAGGCCGCGTATAAGTCCCGAAGCATCGCCTGTTTCGACGCCCAATCCGCGCTCGCAATATGAAATACCGCTCTCCTCTTTTAGTCTTTTTCCGAGCAGATCGACCACGCCGCCGACCGTCGTCGAGATAACGGGCTTTTCATTTGCCATCGCTTCGATCAATGAAAGCGGCGTCCCTTCATTGAGTGAAGTCAGTGCAACAATATCAAGCCCGGCATAAAAAACATCAGGGTCGTTGCGATTCCCAAGAAATATCACATCGCGATCAAGCTTTAACCGGGCGGCAATTTCTTCCAGATCCATCCTTAAATGTCCGTCACCGATTATGACGAATCTCAAGTTTGGATGGTCTGGTTTTCTTTCATCCCGATACTGGGCGGCTGCCCTTAGAAATAGCTCGTGGTTTTTCACTTCGGTTAAACGCCCCACAAGTCCGACGACTATTTCATCAGTCGTCACATCGATCTCTTTTCTTAATATGCCACGTTTTAAACTGGATTTATCATACGGCTTGAGGTCTATTCCCAGTGGGATCACTTCAAACTGTTTCGCGCTTCCCACTCCAAATTCTTCATTTATTTCCTTCCCCTGCTGCTCGCTAATCACAACTATTTTGTCAGTAGCAAATTTGGCTAAGCACCTTTCGACAAACAGAAAGAGTTTGGTTTTTAAATTACCGTAATAGCTGTGGAAAATATGGCCGTGGAAGGTATGAAAAATTCTTACCCTTCTAGGTTTTCCGATCAAAGTCTTCGGCGTGAACCATTTGTAAAGAAACCCGGCGGTACGCCCGACTGTCCCGGCCTTCGCCGTATGGGTGTGAATTACATCAGGTTTTTCTTTTAGCAGCAGCCGATACACTTTCCAAAGCGAAAACAGGTCATTTAACGAAAGCTCCCGGCTCATTTCCTCGATAAAAATGGGCTTAACACCGTGAGCCTTTGCGAAATATTCCATGTCTTCTTCGCCTTCCGGGACCCTCCCGGTCAGCAAGATTGACTCGAATTCTTCATCCTGGAGTGCTTCGGTTAGCCAGACGACATGCCTCGCGGGACCGCCAACATTCAACCTCGCAATGATCCGAACAATTTTCATAACCAAACCGGTCCGAGACTCACGCGGCTCTACTTTATTTGACAGCGTGAAGAATCACACGTGGCCGGGCGCGCTTTAGTTCCCGACTGATCACACGAATAAAATCAAGACCCGAAACAGAACCTATCGCGCTGAATTCTGTTTGTTTACCATGTGCGATTCCGCAATGAAACCCCTGTCCAGGAGGTAAGAAAGAATCAGATCTGCGTTTGCCGCCGCCGAATCAACGACGGTTTCAATTGTGATCTCGGCACTGGCAGGGATTTCATAGGGGTCGTCAATCCCGGTAAAATTCTTTATTTTTCCGGCGCGTGCCAGTTCGTACATTCCCTTAACGTCGCGATCCTCACAAACGTCCAGCGGTGTGTCAACAAAAACTTCTATAAATTTGTCGTTACCAACCATCGCGCGACATTCGTTTCGCGTGGCGCGATACGGACTCACCGCAGCACATATTACCGCCCCGCCGTGCCGAACGATTTCCGATGCGACAAATCCTATTCTCCGAATGTTTGTGTCCCGGTCTTCCTTGCTAAAGCCCAATCCCTTAGACAAGTGAGTCCGAACGATATCCCCGTCCAGCAACGTCGCGGATCGCCCAAATTCAAAAAGCTTGCTTATCAGTTTTTCAGCCGTAGTAGATTTCCCCGAGCCGCTAAGCCCAGTGAACCATATACAAAAGCCCTGCTCATCAAGCGGTGGATGGGCCTTTTGCAATATAGCAGCGACCTCAGGCCGCGAAAACCAGGCCGGGATCAATTTTCCCTTCCCCAGATACTCCTCCCGTACTTCGGTCCCTGAAAGACTTAAGGTCTTCTTGCCTTCATTATTCACCTTTTCACCGTACCTGTCTTCGTCCGCCAGATACGCTAATTCTTTGAATAGTATAGGCTTAACGCCGATTTCTTCACTGAATTCGGAAAGCATTTCATGTGCTTCAAAGGGTCCGTAAAAAGGATTCCCGCTTGAATCTTTTCCGGGACCGCTATGGTCTCGTCCAACAATAAGGTGATTTGCACCGTAGTTACGACGAATAATCGCATGAAGGATTGCCTCACGCGGACCAGCCATTCGCATCGCCAGAGGAAGAAGAGCAAGCAGAGTCCGGCTGCTATCGTAGTATTTTTCGATCAATGCCCGGTAGGTCCGTACGCGGGTAAAATGATCAACGTCTCCCGGCTTTGTCATTCCGACGACCGGATGAATCAAAAGGGCGCCGTCGATCTCTTCCATCGCGCGCTTGGTCATTTCTTCGTGAACGCGGTGAATTGGATTTCTCGTCTGAAAAGCAACCACATTCTCATAACCTAATTCATCTAGACTATTGCGTGTCTCTTTTGGAGTTAACCGAAAATCGGTAAAGTCGCTGCGCTGTGGAAGCGAAATTACCCGGAGCCCGCCCGAAACATTCATATTGCCCCAGGAATTCATTTCGGCAACCATCGGATGACGTCCGTCTAAAGTGCCGTAAGCGGATAGCGCCTCTCTTTTTCTGTCTACCTCGTAAATCTCGTCGACTCGCATTATCGCTAATAGATTATTATTCCGATCCGCCAGTGTAATTTCCGAGTCAAGTTCGATGTCAAACCCCTTTTGCAGAGGGAGCGAAATAGGCAATGGGAAGAGGGTGCCGTCTGAGGTCCGCTTTACTTCCAAAACGGATTCAAAATCTTGCTGCCCCATGAACCGGTCGATCGGTGAAAAACCGCCGGTCGAAAGCATTTCAAGATCATATATACCCCTGAGCGAAAGCTGAAGTCGCGGCAAATATGAGGCTTTCTGCTTGAATTTGTCGGCCCTTTCTGTCGCTATTGATAAATCAACCAGATTCCCGCCGTAGGGTGTTATCAATCGTGTCATAAAGCCCCCATTAGATCCCAATTTTATCAAGCTATTCGTCGGCCAAGAGCTTTAATCTAGCAAATTTTTAAGTGACATAACAATGGAGATTTCTGATTTCCCTCTAATCTATTTTCGCTAGCCGCTTTTTGTTTGAAATGGGCATTCGGTATGCGATCGGAATCGCAATACCGACTCCTCTTTTGCGATCATAATGCTACCCAAACGATTTAGTTGGGTTGAGATCTTCTGGGGACAGGCCGGTGCAATTCTACTGCTTTGCTAAACTAGTCAATAAACTGCTGAAACCATAGTTCCAGCATCAACATTGACCAGATTTGAGCTGCATGGTCGCGCTCTGAGGCGAAATGCTCCTTGAGATACCTTGTCACAACTTCGGGGCGGATAATCCCCCGGTCCAACGAAGATTTAGAAAGAAGTATATCTTCTGCAAATCTTTTCATATCGCCCCGCAACCATTCACCGATAGGCACTCCAAAACCCATCTTGCGACGATAAATTACGTCTTTCGGAACGAGTTTCGCGGCCACCGACTTAAGTAGAGACTTTGTTTCAAATCGTTTGGCTTTGATATTCTCGGGTAAGCTCGCCCCAAATTCGATCACTTTGTGGTCAAGAAATGGGGAACGCGCTTCGAGCGAATTTGCCATCGACGCAATATCGACCTTGACCAGCAAATCGTTGGGTAAGTATGCCATCTGATCGGCTAAAAGAGTCGCGTCAAGAACTCCCGATCCATTCGCCTTTTCAAACCACTTCTCTAAATGTGTTACCGGTTGGTTTTTCGAAACGGCTTCTACAAATTCCTGAGTATAAAGCTCATCCTTTGCACCTCTATGAAAAACTGACATCCACCGAAAATACCGCTCTGTCCGGGATAAAGACGCCGCCTCCAAAAATCGCTTTGCGTCCCGCACCCGCGATTTGCGGACCGTCGATGACGGAATTAGGTTTACCGGCATTTCAACCACCAGTTTCCGAAAGGGTTTTGGAATTCGATGGTATATTTCTGCAATTCGCATTGCCGTATGGCGCTCATAACCCGCGAATGATTCATCTCCGCCGTCGCCATTTAAAGCAACCGTTACGAATTTTCGGGTTTCTTTCGCAACATAATAGGTTGGAATTGCCGAGGAATCTGCGTAGGGTTCACCAAAGTGTTTAACCAGCTTTGGCAACACGTCGATCGCGTTGGGTTTAACGATGAATTCGTTATATTCGGCACCAACATTCCGCGCTACACGTTTTGCGTATTTCAATTCACTAAAATCCTGTTCTTCAAATCCAATTGAAAACGTCTTGACTGGTTTATCACTCGATTGGGCCATCAAAGCAACTATTGCCGAGGAATCGACCCCGCCCGAGAGAAAGGCTCCTAGCGGAACCTCTGAGATCAGACGAAGTTTTGTAGCCTCCTTGAGTAAGCGCAGAGTTTCTTCTTCCGCCTCGGCTCTTGAGATCTTTATTTTTTTTGAAAAATCGGGAAGCCAGTATCGGTTTGTCTCAATTTCGCCGTTTTTCCAACGAAGCCAATGACCCGGTTCGAGCTTGCGGATTTGTCTGAAAGCGGTCTGCGGCGCAGGAACGCAAAGGTACGATAAATAACTATCGATCGCTTCGCAGTCAACTTCTCGTGAAATATCAGGATGCTGCAAGAGAGCCTGAAATTCAGATCCAAAAACCAGATCTCCGTTTGCCTGGTGGGAATAGAGCAGCGGTTTTTGGCCTAAGCGGTCACGGGCTATGAATAGCGATTTCTCAGTTTCGTCCCAAATCGCGAGCGCAAACATTCCACGTAAATACTGGAGGCAATCGACACCGTATTTTTCGTAAAGATGAACGATTACTTCCGTATCAGAATTTGTGTAGAAACGATTCCCTTCCTCTTCCAACTCTTTCCGGAGCTCTTGAAAATTGTAGATTTCGCCGTTGAAGACGATCGTTTTACTTCTGTCAGCGCTGTAGATCGGCTGCTGACCTCCCTCGAGGTCAATAATAGAAAGCCGGCGCATAGCAAGACCAACATTCTCTTTCAGAAAAAAACCATCTTCGTCAGGTCCCCGATGGGTAATGGCAGTATTCATCTCATGAAGAATATTGTCAGCCGCTTTTTTCGAACCTTTGTTGACTATTCCAACGATTCCACACATCTATTTAACTCGATCCCATTTGCGCTAAACGCTACGCAGCCGATTCCTCGGGTTTTCCCGCCAACCGATTCTTGAGTCTCTGACTCTCAGCTTTTTTTAATGCAAGTTTGTTTTCTCTCCGCTCAAGGATCAGAGTCCATCCAACCCCAACGAATATGAACAGAAATACCTGGATCTGGATTCGATGTCGATAGGCCGTCCCAATATTTCCCTGAAAAAGCGAGTAAGCCAGCGTGATCATTAGACTAAATATTAATATTCCTAGTGATCTACGTAGGTTTTGTCTGATAGAAAAGTTCAAACCTATCAGCATCAATGGAATGGATGCCCACCATATGATCATATCGGGCAGCGTGATGAGATATGTGGTATTTGTAAAATGCCATGGAAAAGGCGCAAGCATCACATAAGCAAATCCAACCGGGATTGCGGAAATTGCCCCTTCAGTTGTAGACACATCAATCTCCTGTCCAAATCCTGAACCGGATTGCGCGGCACCAGACCTTGCCCGTTGTAACTTCTCAAGGCTTGCATACTCTGTGAATTCCGTATTCGCATTTCGAATCGCTCCGACATACGTAAGGCCAAGTCCGACAACAACCAAAACTACAATATTGCGAACGATCGATTGATTCGACTTGCCCGAACCTACAAGAAATGCTCCAACCATCGCGGCAGACATCATATAAAAAATATAAAATCTCAGGGACATTATCCCGAAAAGGGAAGTTACCAGCACTGCCGCCGACCCATAGCTAAATTTGTTTCGAAGTTCTAGAATCATGGTCATCGCCAAAACCAGAAGGAAGACGATAAGACCATCTTTAAGAAGTTGACTGGTCCAGATCACGAATGCCGGATAAAAGCCGACCAAAACGGCCGATACCAGACTCGCACGATGATTGTTGAAAATATTCTTTACGCATACATATACAAGCGGAACGGTAGCTGCTCCCAGCACAGCGCAAAAGAATTGTGCGCTCAATATATCGGGTCCCGTAATCGAGTAGATACCAGCGACTAGGTAACTCATCCCCCATCCAATCGCCGTCGAGAAGTGTTCCAGGAAACGATCATCCGTAGCGTCGTATATCCCAAACCACGATTCCATCAGTCTTCGGCCAGCACGATGATAGGTATCTGAGTCTCCTGAAAGCGTATTTCGGTATTCGAAAACATGAATAAATGCGCCGAATACTAAACGGACCAGAAGGGATAAAACAAACAACTGCGTAAGAAGAACACTTTCATTTGGCCGAAAATGCCTGATCAAAACTATGCAGATCGCAGCCAGGATTGTTGCAACGACAATCGCAGCATTGCCATCAGGAAATGTGAAAATCAAAATAAAGATCGCGGTGGCGAAAGTCAGTAATGCTATTAATCTGTTCACGAAATCCTCTCTTAAATCTCAACGATTGGATACCGGCATCATCTACTTAACAAGATTATGAGCCGCCAATTCTGCCGTTGCAACTTCCACCTTATCATCCGGAGCTTGCTCGCTTACCCAATGTAGTAGTTCCTTTAAACCATCTTCCAACTTAACTTTCGGATGATATTTCAGCAATTCCTTCGCCCGTGAAATATTCGCAACACAATGCCTTATATCTCCTTCCCTGTATTTGCCAACTATTACCGGCTCAATATCTTTCCCCAATCCGCGCCCAATCATTCGCGAAATTTCCGCAACGGAAATTGGGCTTCCGGTGCCTATATTAACAGCTTGATAGTCGGCTTCGCTGGTATCCAGCGCCAAAAGATTCGCCTGAACTATGTCATTAACGTGTACAAAATCTCTTGTCTGCTTTCCATCTTCAAAAATCATCGGGCGTTCGTCATTCATAATGCGCGACGAGAAGATAGCACAAACTCCCGTATACGGATTCGAAAGCGCTTGACGAGTGCCATAAACGTTAAAATATCGCAATGCAACGGCTGGAATTTTGTACGCTCTTCCGACGCTAAGACAATATTGCTCCTGATCTTGTTTTGAGACCGCATAGACTGAAGTCGGGAATAACGGCTTCGATTCTGGTGTTCCAATAGGTTCTCCTTCAGAACCGCATTTCCCACACTTAATTTCCCAATCGTGATCGGCAAACTGCTCGTCAGACCGCAGTTCCGGGTAGATTGTAATTTCACACGTAGGGCAATTATATGCGCCTTCTCCATATATAGACATTGAGGAAGCTACTACCAATTTCTTAAACTGTCCCGCCCTTTTTATCATCTGTTCCAGCAGGACTGCCGTGCCAAGGTCGTTTGCCTTTACATAGCGAACTATTTCATACATCGACTGGCCAACACCAACTTCGGCAGCCTGATGATAAACAATTTCGACATCATCAAGCGCCTTCGAAACCGCTTCGCTATCGCAAACATCCGCCTTGATGAATTCAGCGTCTGCGTTTAAGTGGTCAGGGACCTTATTTCCATGAACTTGCTCAACAATTGAATCCAAGATCCGAACGTCATGCCCTTTTTCTATAAGCGCGTCCACCAAGTGAGATCCAATAAAACCTGCCCCACCCGTTACCAATACTTTACTCATTAATTCCTACTCCTGTTTATTTCGCGTCTCGTTACCTCTTGATCCGATGGCAATCGTCCTACGAACCGCTTCGGCAAAGAGTTCAGCACATTTCTTCATTGAATACCCGTCTAAGACGGTCCTCTTTGCCTCCGATCCCATCTTCTTCCTCAAAGTCTTATCATCGATCAATCTATCAAAATATTCTAACCACTGATCTTGCGTTTTCGCCAAATAACCGTTTTCTCCATGTTTTATCGCATCGCGATTCGCGCCCATATCAGTGCATATTGCCGGAATTCCCAGCGACATGTATTGCAGTGCTTTTAACGCACATTTTCCACGAGACCACTCGTCGTCGGGTGTGGGCATAATTCCAATTTCAATCTCTGAAATTTCCGCAACCTCCGATTCTGGCGACCATTCCCTCCATGTATAGGGAATCTGCCGAAACGATGGTTCCCTGTTTGAAATCACACGTATCTCAACATCGTCGCGCCTCTCAAGCAACTCGACTAGTGTGGGCTCAAACGCTTCCAAGTGATATTGAGACGTCGAGCTCCCGGTCCAACCTACCACAACCCGTTCGTTTTCACCGTTTGCATGGCCGTCTGATTGGTAATTATCCGTATCAATACTTGTCGGGATAACAAAGACATTCTCGTTAAACTGTTTCGCATAGTCAGCTAAATGAGAATTCCCGACTGAAACACTTGTACTGATCCGGCAAATATCAGCCGTCTTTTCTGCGAACTTTAACCAGCCAAACTTTCGATTCGCGTCAGAGGTATTTGTCATGTAAATTGCGTCGTCGAAATCGAAAATCATCGGAATTTTTCGGATCGTCACCAATCGCTCCAAAAAGGCTGGGCCGGCCAGATTCGCAGTCCGAAACAAATAAACGATATCAAACTTCGATGCATTCAAAATATCCCGAAATCTTTTGATTATCGCCCGGGCAATTCCGGCTGTTTTCGCCGCAACATGCCCCTCTTCGTATAAGACAC
>JABDJV010000111.1 GCA_013003295.1 Pyrinomonadaceae bacterium
GTGACAGGAGACAGGAGACAGGTGACAGGAGAGTATAGCCACCCCGTTTACGGGGTGGTCAGATGGAAAATATAAAATAAGGGCGCTTCAGCGTCCTTTTTCTTGAGCCTCAGCCGTTAGCGCTGACTGTCACCCCCGGTGCTTGGTATAGCCACCCCGTTTACGGGGTGGTCAAATGGAAAATATAGATTTAGGGCGCTTCCAGCGTCCTTTTTTTTTTGATTTCAGCGTGAGGATTTAATTGATGCCTTCGGTGCTTGGTATAGCCACCCCGTTTACGGGGTGGTCAAAATGGAAAATATAGAATTAGGTCGCTTCCAGCGTCCTTTTTTTTGCCTCAGCCGTTGAAGCTGACTATAATCCTCGGTGCTTGGTATAGCCACCCTGTTTACGGGGTGGTCAAATGGAAAACATAAAATCAGGGCGCTTCCAGCGTCCTTTTTCTTTGGCTTTAGCATTTCTTTGAGAATTATGAATGTCGGACTATAATCTTCAAACCCCAAAATAAAATTAACCGGAGAAATAAACGATGCCTCACAGAGTTTATTCTGAGATCAACCTGCACATTATTTGGCGTACCAAAGCCAGTGCTCCTCTTATCACACGAAAGATTGAAAAAAACGTCCACTCGTTTATTCGGAACACCGCCTTTAAGACACCGGATGTTATATTTCACGCCGTGGGAGGAATTGAGGACCATATTCACCTTGCCGTGTCTGTACCGTCAAACCTGGAAATCGCGACCTGGATCGGCAAGCTAAAAGGCGGCTGCTCATACCACCTAAATAAGCACGCACCAAATAAAGCGCTGAAATGGCAACGAGGATATGGCGTCGTGAGTTTTGGGACGAAGGATCTTCGCTGGATTATTAAATACGTAACAGATCAGCGGAAACGCCATCAGTCGAAGCGGGCTTTCGAACGTCTGGAGTCAATCGGATGCTGAAGCCCGGCCCGGTAAGGACGCTCAAGCGCCCTAAACCAAATTGTGATTTGACCACCCCGTAAACGGGGTGGCTATACACAGTTTCACATACTGCAAAATTAATCTGACGCCTCAGGCAACGTCGTAACGATTCAAGGCCAGATATAAACTGCTTGGATGTTTTGAATGCGCAGCCCGGTAAGGACGCCGAAGCGCCCTAACCAAATTACTTTCTGACACCCCGTAAACGGGGTGGCTATACACAGTTTCACCTACTGCACAATTAGTCTGACGCCTCAGGCTGCGTTGTAACGATTAAAACACCCGCTAAAAATTGCTGGGATGTTTTGAACGCACGGCAAGGAAAGGACGCTTAAGCGCCCTTCGTAAATATTGCTTTCTGACCACCCCGTTAACGGGGTGGCTATACTCAAATCATTAAGCCCGACGTTTCGAATTCAGCGGTTAAACCATCAAATCCTAACCCTCCTCTGAATTCCCACATAAATCTGCTAATATCTACAACTTCTTATGGTGAAAAAACAAACATCCTACCCACGAAATAAAATAAGAATTCTTCTGCTCGAAAATGTCAGCGATTCGGCAGTCTTGGAGCTCAAGGATCATGGCTACACGAATATCAAAGTTCTCTCCGGAGCGTTAAGCGAGGATGAACTGATCAAAGCCCTAAAAGGGGTTCATGTCGTCGGGATCCGCTCAAAAACCCAACTGACGAAAAAGGTGATCGAATCGGCAGATAAACTTCTTGCAATCGGATGTTTCTGTATCGGGACAAATCAAGTCGATCTTAAGGCAGCGACTAAGCAGGGCGTCGCGGTTTTTAATGCGCCTTATTCAAACACACGCTCGGTCGCAGAATTGGTAATCGGGCTTTTTGTGATGCTGATCCGGCGAATTCCGGATAAGAATATTGCCGCTCACAATAAAACGTGGCTAAAGGATGCGGCCGGGTCTTATGAGCTGCGCGGAAAAACGCTTGGAATTGTCGGTTATGGAAATATCGGTTCCCAGGTATCTATTCTTGCAGAAAACCTGGGACTTAACGTCATTTACTACGACATCCTGACAAAACTACCCCTCGGAAACGCAAAGCAAATAAAAAATCTAAAGGACCTGCTTAAAAAATCGGACATCGTAACGCTTCACGTGCCCTCAACGCCGCAAACTAAAAATATGTTTGGGGCAAAAACACTCAAGGAAATTAAAAAGGGCGCGATATTTGTGAACTATTCAAGGGGAGATGTGGTCGACCTGGAAGCTTTGAAGAAACTTATTGAAACTGAAAAGATCAGCGGCGCAGCGATCGACGTCTTCCCGCAGGAGCCAAAGAAAAAAGGCGACAAATTTGAGACGGTTCTACGGGGTTTGCCAAATGTAATTTTGACCCCGCACATCGGTGGTTCGACCCAGGAAGCCCAAGTGAGTATCGGACTAGACGCCGCGTCGAAGCTGATAAACTATATTGAATTTGGGACTTCGAGCGGTTCTCACACGGTTCCTCCCGTAAGCCTTTCGCCGCGGGAAGATACTCACCGAATCCTGCATATACACAAAAACAAGCCTGGCGTCTTAAGCGAAATCAACTCGGACCTGTCGGAAAACGGTATCAATGTCGTCGGACAATTTCTAAAAACAAATGAAGAGATCGGCTATGTGATTTTGGATATCGATAGCAATATCTCAAAAAGGGCTTTCGACATACTGAAGAATATTGACGGAACGATTAAGACGAGGATCGTTTACTAGTAAAGGTATCGGCAGCGGCTTGTCCCTGCCCAATGAGCAGAGCGAAAATCTTGTTTTGAACGCGATCTTCGAAACTGTAATAGGCCCTCCTGTCGATAGTCAGATGCGGATCGTATTGAGTAGATTATTATGATTTTTGCGCCATTTGGCTAATTGGGCAGGCACAAGACCTGCCCCTACAGCTATTTCACCAGGCGTTCCGCGATCAATTTGTAAACCTGAAAATTATAGACCAATCCGACGTGTGTTCCGGTCACCTCGTAATTGTTTGCTTTGGTTCTTGAAAGGCAGTTATTCCAATCGACAATTCCATCGGACTTCGTATAAATCGCGGTTTGTTTCATATCCGCAGGAAGACCGTCATGAAGAGATCTTACTGCAATGCAATCGCAATGGCCGGTATAGCAATGGGGGAATTCGGTTTTGTCGTCTTTTTGGAAGATTCGAGTCCGGATCTTCTCCTTGATCTCCAAAACCTTCGGATGTCCCCGCACGCCCCGAAAAGGAGACGCAAGTGTAATGACCGATTCGACAATATCGGGATGCTGGACCGCTGCCGAACGGGTTAGAACGCCGCCCAGACTATGTCCGATCAAATGAACTTTTTTCCCGGTTTCTTTATGGGCCTTTTTTATTGTGGTGATGAGTTTATCGGAGAGAGTATCGAGACAGTCGGCATTCCAGCCGATGTTTGAAAGGTATGATTTATAGCCGATCCGTGAAAGCCAGAAGTGGAGCTCGTATAAATAGAGATCGGAACCCAGAAATCCCGGAACAACGACGGTCGGTGAGCCATCTCCATGCGGAACGCCAAAGCCATAATATACGGGTGCAATATGCAGGAGCGTCCAATCTATTCCGACCAGTGATTCAAACCAAATAGGTAATGAGTGGGAACGAATCTCCTTATCGAATCCGGTTATCGCCTCAAATTCCTCTTCTAATATGTCCATACACTCCTATCATTACCGCGCAATCGCGGCCCGTTTGGCGTCAAATCAGCCGGTCCCTACGGCTCTTGGCTCCGACCTTGCCTCTATGTCTTCAACAACTTCCTTCAAATCCGCAAAGGTTTCGTCCAAAATTTCTTTGAATCTCTCGACATCCTGCATCGCCTTTGCATCCGAAGATAGTCCGAAGTACAAAGTCTTATTATAACTAAAGATCGCACATCCCAAACCCAATCCATAGCCTACCGGAACATATGGATATTGTTTTAGAAGCTTTTGGCCAACCAAATATAACGGAATCTGCGGTCCGGGAACGTTCGTAGCAACCATATTAAACGGCGGAAACGGCAGATTCGCGATCGCCCCCAAAGCCGATTGGATCGGCGCCGGCGTGATCGAATACATTGCTCCGAGAGTTAGAAAACTCTCCGCCAGTTTTGTTTCTTTCATGACGGCGGTTTTCTTATTTACATGCTCGAAACGCTCCGTCAGGTCGACGATGTCCAGCGGAATCTCAACTGGAATTATCGAGATCAGGTTGCCCATGGAGCCGCGTTTTTCTTTCTGGCGCAGACTCACCGGCATCATAAAACGGACGATCCTGCCGTCGGTCTTTTCACCGTGGTCCCTTACGTATCGGGAAACCGCCTCGCTTAAGAGCGTCAAAACAACATCATTTACCGTGCCGCCAAGAACATTTTTGATGAGCCGTGCGTCTGTAAATGACATTTCGCTCCAGGCCAATCTTCGCTCACCGGAACACTCACCATTAAAGGGCAATAGTGGGGCAGGCGTAGTGGCCGCAGGCAAAACGTCAGCCATATGCGGTAATTTCTCGGCCATTTGCGGATCCAATACGCTCGAGGCAAGATACATCATGCCGCCCTGCATTTCCATAAAACGGTTCATGCCTTCTTCCATCGAGCCAAGCAGCGAGTCAAAGAACTGCCGGGTCGGATCAAGCTTTGGCGGCGGAGGTGAATCGTCTGAACTTGGCGGTGGTGAATCGGGCTTTGGCGAAATATCAAACAAGATCTTGATCAGATCGACTCCGGAAATTCCATCGACCATGCAATGGTGGACTTTTGAGATCATTGCCGACTTGCCGCCTTCAAGATTATTTATTACAAACAGCTCCCAAAGAGGTTTTTCGCGGTCCATCAGATCGGTCATTTTTTCGCCGGCAATTTTGGTCAGATCCTTTTCGGATAGGCTCTTACGGGAATTGAGCTCAAATATATGATTTGCGATGTCGAAATCATCGTCGTATTCCCAGGTCGGGTGAGCAATGTTAAATGGATCAGGAACGACCTTTTGTTTGTAGCGCGGGATCAAATGGAGCCGGTCTTTAATGTGTTTCGTAAGGGCCTTGAGAGAGATCTTGCCGTCAAATATGCTCGTACTTCCAATGTGAAGCGGACATTCCTTTTTTTCCAAATAAAGAAACGTCGCATCCAAAGAAGATAAACGGCGATTTAATTTAGGTTTACTCATTACGTCGGAACGCACGCGACTCGCGTGCAATGAACGCAGCAGCGTTCAAACGGTTCGATCAGTTAATAATTCTAATTCTTCAACTCAAATTGTATTACGCCATTGCAGGCGGCCCGGATGCCTTCTATCAAACATTAAAACCCGTAACATCATGCGACATCATGATCAGGTCATGTGTTCGGTCGTTACGGTCGATCACACAATCGGCGAGAAGTGCTTCCATCTTAAATCCGAGTTTTTGAAAGACGCTGATCGCGCCCTTTTGGGAAGACGCCATGCGGGCCATAACCTTTCTCAGACCAATGTCGTTCGCATGCGCGAAAAGCTCACCCGCCAGAAGATGCCCAAGACCCATTCCCCTAACCTCGCGTGACAAAAGAAGTATCATTCCGCCCAAATGCCGCGTCCAAACCTGCTCTTCGTGAAAAAGGCTGCCGTGTCCGACAAGTTTTCCATCCTTTTCAACCAGGATCGTATGCAGGATTTTTTCTTTCAAACGGCGGATCCAGTCGTCCACAGCTTGTTCTTTGGTTATGTCTATCGCCAAAAAAAGGAGGTCCTCTTCGGGCAGCGACCTCGCAAATTCAAGCATTGCATCCTTGTCTTCTGGCTGCATCAATCGAAGTGTAACCTTCTCATCACCCACTTTCGTGGTCCAGGGATATTTTCTTTTTGTGGCCGATTCTTTTGCCATTTATTCGCTCCAAAAATTCAACAAATCAAAGATTATCATAAATATATCGTGGAAATTAACGAACCGCTCAAATCGAACGAAGATTTTGCCCGCGAAACACGCGAAAAAACGCGAAACTAAGAGAAGAGAATTGTAAACGTTTAGATTTCAACAAATCTTCTTATCTCCAATTCTTGACTTTTTTTAGCGTCTTTTCGCGTGTTTCACGGGCCAATTTCTTTCTTACTTCTTATCTTTCCCAAAGATCGGCATCTGATTCGCCATCTCCAGCCATCGTTTTTGAATCTCGACGTAGCTGCTCATCGTCGCTTGCGCAAAATCAGCCAATGCCGCGGCAGGATTCGAATCGTCTAAATTCAAACCGTCTTTAACCGTCTTCATCATCTGTGCATTTTGCTCAGCGGCAAAATCGAGCCAGGCCATACGCATTTTTATCATCGTATCGAGTCCCTGGGCGGTCGCGGCCTGAATGTTTCCGATAACGTTCGGATTCGTTAGGCTCGTACCGGACTGAACCGTTTTCATCAGTTCCTCACTTTGCGAAATTGCGATCTCCGACCATTCTTTCTGGGCTTCAACAAAACTCGCTGCAGCCTCCTGCGCCCAATTAGCCATTGCTTCGCTCGGGGCATTCTCGGCCATACCGGTTACATTCTGAACGGTGTTGAAAACCACCTCGTACTGCTTAGTAGTGATCTCCAGCCACATTTTTTGCGCTTCGGTTAATTGCTGAACGATCGAGCGCGCCCAATCGCTGGACATATCTGTCGCCGCGTTGGCCTGTTTGGTTCCCGTCTTCTTACTCGCTCTTCGTTTTGGTTTTGCAATGCCCTTTTTACGCTTTGCCGTCGCCTTTGGCTTTGAAACACCCCTTCGTTTGGCCGCCGACCTCGAAACCGATTTCTTTCTTGCGCCGGCCCCTGATTTACTCGAGGAACTTTTTGCTTTCGACCTGGATTTGGATTTCGCTTTGGTCGCAGTCTTTTTTGTTGTCGTTTTTCTTTTTGCTGTTGCCATATTTCCCTCTGCCTGAACGATAAACGGTAGCGACTTGGCAAAATACCAATTCGCTACCGCTCAAATTCCGACTAAATTAATTCGATCTACTTAGTAGCGGCTTTCGCTTGAGCGGTTAAATTTCCAACCGTCTTCTCTACGCTATTATAGACGCCTTTTCCGAATTCGGTTACATCACCAACGGTCGGCATTTCGATGTTCGCAGTTGCGTCAATAAGATTTTCACCTGTTTTCGTAAAAAGCTTTAACCAGTCCTGGCGAATTTCTGTAGTAGCGTCCCAGTAGTTCTTTGCCACTTTCAGGGCGTCATAATTTGCGTCATAACCGGCTTTATAAACACCCTGCATGTAATTTTCGGTTAGTTCAGCGGTTTTAACTCCTGTTTCAAGGGTTGCTTTCGCAGTGTCCCGGGATAAATCCATTGCCTTGCTCATCGTATCGTTTGCTTTTGATTTTGCCATTTTTCTATTCTCCTAAAAAATTTGTATCAGATAATTGCTTTGATCTGTGTAGCTATTTATTGCCACTTGATGATTCAAATACTAAATGAATAGCTATTCATTGTCAAGCATTTATTTCGCATTTGCGAGATAAATTTTAGCCAATCTCCATAAACCGTTTGTCGATGCGATTTAACTTCAGAGCATATTTCTGATTTTGCTTCTGAAATTGGCTGTTTCAGTGCATTTATTCGCAATCGCACATGACATTTAGTAGTCTTTTCCTATCGGTCCGTGGTATTCTTTTTTGCGATGGCAAAAAAGAAAGAACAGGATGAATTCGATGGATTGATAATAAAGCGTTACACAAATCGGCGTCTCTATAACACCGAAACAAAGAGTTATGTAAGCTACGATGACCTCGCAAAGATTGTTAGAGAAGGTACTGATATAAAAGTTATCGATTCGAAATCGAAAGAAGATGTCACCAAGGCTGTGTTGATACAGGTAATATTGGAAGAGGAGAAAAACGACAAGACCGTTTTACCAACGGATTTTCTCTTTCAGGTTTTGCGTTCGCGAGATGATTCCTTGCAGGATTTTTTCAAAAACCATCTTTCCGCAAGTTTTGCTGCCTACCTAAAAACGAAAGAGGAATTCGACAATCGCTTCCGAAGTGTTCTGGAAATGGCCTTTTCCGCCCCTCAAACTGTTGAAAAATTGATCCCGGGAGCGGAAGTGATGAGAGAGGTTCTGACCGGCAAGAAAGGCGACGGCGACGAAGATTAGTCAGCCCAGGAAGTGGTGCCGACCGGACGGTATCGGCCTCAAAGCAGAATCCCCGACAAAAAAAATGCGTCCCAAAGGGACAGCAATGAAATTAGCCCAGCGATTTATCGCTGGGAATGCGCATAATAAGTTTGAGTCCCGGATGGACGGCTGAAATTAGCTGACTCGTTCGTCCCTACAGGACTAATCTCTTTTGCGGCGACCCAGCCATAAATGGCTGGGCTATTGTTGGCAGTCCCTATGGGACAAAAGACCCGTTAACTTCCTGCAAAAGGCGTCCCGAAGATCCCGACGGCGAGTTCCGCCCAGGCAAGTACCAATACCAAGAACAACCCGGCACATAACGCGATCCGGGTTGCGGATTTCTGCACCTTTCTTAGCACAAACTCCACCGCGAGGCCGGTTCCCAAAAGCAGTATGCCCGCAGCGACAAAATCGAAAACATTCCACTTCACTTCGTTTGTAAACTGCATCGCGATGAGCGGTATCAGCAGGATAAGCCCGGCCGCGATCAATATACCGATTAGTCTTTTATTTTGCATAGGTTTCCCGGTTTTGGACGAAGCGACTGATTCATTAAAATTTACATCAGAAACGAATCATTTGTCAAGTACTTTGCGTTATAAAGCGTATATTTAAAATCTTATGATCAGAAACTGATGTTTAGGTGGCTGCACCTGCGATCGGCTGAAAATCCGATTATTCAGTTTTCGATTAAACCGGTTTCCGGCCCGAGCAACTACCTATTCCTTCCGTATTTTTCATGGCTTGAAACCCAGTCGCTTGAAGAGATCGCGGAGCCGAGCGAGATCTCACCGGCAAGGACAACTCCGGCAACGATCTCGGCCAATTTATTCACACCGCCCTTTCCATAGCAGCCCAAAACCTCCAGGCACTCCTTTTGCGTGGCAAGCCCGACTCCGCCGCCGTAAGTCGCCACGATCAAGCTTGGGATCGTGATCGAAATATAGAGGTCTTTTTCCGGCGTGATCTCCGAATAGATCACCCCGGCAGAGCTTTCCGAAACATTGGCGACGTCCTGCCCGGTAGCAATAAACATCGCCGTAATTCCGTTTGCCGAATGTGCGCCATTGTTATTTGCCCCCGAAAGAAACGAGCCGACATTTGCCACACCCGAATGATAGGTCAGAGATTCGGGTTCGACCCGCATATGTTCGATCAAAACGTTTCTCGGAATCGTGCATTCGGCGGTGACACGTTTCCCACGTGTTCGCATGATGTTTACCTGCGAGGCCTTTTTGTCCGTAGCAAAGTTTGACTCAAGATAGAAATGCTTGATCTTGTCCTCTTCGTAAACATCAATGATCCAGCTGCATGCCGCAAAAGTGGCGCGACCGACCATATTTTGTCCCGCGGCATCACCAGTTGTGTAATTAAACCTCAGATAGACAAATTTATTTGAAGTGTAGTGATCGATATCCTTTAGTTTTGCGACACTCGAGGTCGCCTCAGCTTGTTCCTTGATTTTCGAAAAGTTTTCAATTATCCAGGTGACAAACTTGCGCCCTTCGCGCGCATCCTCGAAGACAAAAACCGGAGCCCGCTGCATCGCATCGGCCACCACCGTGCACTTTACACCTCCCGATAAATTTAAAACTTTGATACCGCGATTGTATGAAGCGATAAGCGTACCCTCGGTAGTCGCGAGCGGTATCAAAAACTCTCCGTCGGCAAATTCCCCATTTACCTTTATCGGCCCCGCAAACCCGATCGGGATCTGCGCAACGCCGGTAAAATTCTCGCAATTTCCCTCGAGCGTGTGCGCGTCAAAGGAATAATTTGTGATGTGCTCGAGCTTCGTGTCCGCATATTCTTCGACGAATTCCTGCCGTTTTTCGATAACCTCATCGGAGTAATCGTCATTGTCGTCTCGCGGAATACGCACTTCATAGCTTTCCGTTTCAGCGATCGAATCTTCAACTTCAAACTTTAGCGAACCATAACCCTTCGCTTTTACGGCGATCTTTATCTTGTGTTTTCCGTGATCCAGGTTTTCAGTTTCACAGTGAACATCAATTACTTTTCTAAGGGGAAAATCAATCGGATTGTCTTCCGTGACCGCGCTCGCTGCAAGTGTTTCACCGTTTCCAAAATCAAAGGTGATCTTCTCCCTCGGTATCTCCTTGCCGTTTATCTTCACCGATTTCAGCTTGGAAAATTTCACATCGGTCAGACGGTTCTTGATCGAAAATTTCACGCCGCTCTCGGTGTTTTTCAAGCTATTGTAGGTGTAGAGCTGCCGCAAAAGCATACTCGGAATCGGTATAAATGCCATATATGATATGTCCCTTCGTTTCTCGGTTTGTGAAGTTTACTTTATCACGGCGTGAGAATTCAAACGTTTTGTCTCGTGCTTCTCGGCGGTAATTCGACGATATTTGAAAAATCGAGTTTTTTAGGTTCAGCCGCGATCAGCCTGCAAATGAGTATCCGTAAATAGGATCTGTCCAAAAACAATCTCTCGTGTAGCCACCCCGTTAACGGGGTGGGCGATCTGCGATCTGGTTCGTAGCGCGCTTCAAGCGTGCTTAAAACCTGTGAGCCAAGGCCAATAAACCGAAAGGACGCTTAAGCGCCCTGAAGGATTACACTCTCCAAACCACCCCATAAATGGGGTGGCTATACTGCTGGGAAACCACGCTACTAAACGAATTTGGAATTATCTCGCCATTTATACTCGATCTCTAACTGTCATTGCTTGCGAATTGCGGCACTCAGCCTACCATTTACGAACTGCACGAAAGCATCGAACACCCGACACGATTCTTCGCCCAATCGGGTCTTTTCGCGAACCACTTTACCATCTCTGGCTGCTCATCGTAGGGATTTTTCAGCATCTCGTATAGCTCTTCGACTAATCCATAGTCTCCCTTGTCGGCATCATCAATGGCCAGCTGGGCCATATAATTTCGCAAAACATATTTTGGATTTTGAAGATTCATCGAAGCCAGTCTTTCTTCGGATTCCATATTTTCACTGACAATCCGCCTCGCATATTCTTTGAGCCATTCGATCCACTTGATCTCAAATGGTGAGAAATCTTCGACGTAGCTCGAGTCTTTCAGCAATTCGACGAAATCGGTTGGTTCAGACGAATTAAACTTATTCAAATTGCGATAGAAAAGCGTCATATCCATCTCGGATTCTTCAAGTATCTCTTCGAGTTCGACGGCAAGTTTCTTAAAGCCGTCATCTATATCGTACAAACCGATCTTTGCGGCTATCTGCTCGTAGTATTTCGTTAGGTAATCCTTTTGATACTTGTCGAGAATGTCTTCGAGCGGTTTGGTTTCGCCGATCAGTGGAACGATCGCATTTCCAAGCTGAGTCAGATTCCAAAGTGCGATAGATGGTTGATTTCCGTAACGATACCGCTTGTGCTGGATATCGGTCGTGTTTGGTGTCCAGCCCTGATCGAAATTTTCGAGCCAGCCGTAGGGGCCATAGTCAATTG
>JABDJV010000129.1 GCA_013003295.1 Pyrinomonadaceae bacterium
GGCAGGATTCGAACCTACGACCCTCTGATTCGAAGTCAGATACTCTATCCAGCTGAGCTACGGGTGCATCCAAGACAAATTCTAAAATGACGACCTCATATTTGCAACCTAAAAAAAGAGTTGATGAAATACAATTCATCAACTCTTTTAACTAAACCACTTACCGAACGCTATTGATTCAGTTCGCGCCTTCCCGGAGGCTTGGGCAATGAGTCCTTGTCGTCATCCTCACCAGTCGCCGTGAGCATCTCTTTTATCGATCCGACGGTCGAAAGCACATTCGATGTCTCCGTCGGCATAAAGATCACTTTCGAATTTTGCGAACGGGTCATGTCGCGCAAAGAATCAATGTAGCGCGAAGTGATCAGATAATTTGCCGTCTGCTCGGTACCACCGATCGAGCCCGCGATCTGTTTGATCGCAGTTGCCTCGGCATCGGCCGCTTTCAGACGCGCCTGGGCGGCACCTTCCGCCTCAAGGATTGCGGCTTGCTTCTGACCCTCAGCTTTCATCACCGCCGCTTGCTTTTGACCGTCGGCGCGCGCGATCGCTGCCTGTTTGTCACCCTCTGCCTGCAATACCAATGCACGACGGTTTCGTTCGGCCGTCATTTGTTTCTCCATCGTGATGCGGACATCTTCTGGCGGATTAATATTCTTTACGTCAACACGCGTCACTTTTACGCCCCACTTGTCGGTGGCTTCATCGAGAATGATCTGGAGTTTGCTGTTGATCTGGTCGCGCGAAGACAGGGTCGAGTCAAGGTCCATTTCGCCCATTACAGCGCGCATCCCGGTGATCGTCAATTGAACGAGACCACCGACCAGGTCGGCGACTTCATAGACGGCTTTTATCGGATCAGTAATTTGCCAATAGACGACCGAATCGACGTTGATCGTGACGTTATCGCGCGTGATCACGGGCTGTGGAGGAAGATCAATGTACTGTTCGCGAAGATCGATAGACGTTAATCCCGGCCGGTTGTTTGTCCAGTACACCGCCCGCGACGCTTCGACAAACGGCACGATAATGTTCAAACCGCTTTTCGCAACGCGGCTAAAGCGACCAAGCCGTTCGATCAATAGAACCGACGACTGCGGAACGATCTTTACCGTCTTCCATAAAACCGTGAGCAAGGCGATTCCAAAAATACCGAGCAGAAATAGACCGATGATTCCCAGTCCGGTTTGAAATAACATAAACGTCGCAAGCATTAAGTATCCTCCATGATGTAAAAAAATAAGATTGAAAACATTATATATTATTTTTTGCTAAATGTTTTAACGGTCTGAAATTGCCGGAGGACGTGATTCGATTTGGGTTGTTGCGATGAGAGAAACGGTATGGCTCTGAGCCGGGAAGGAAAGCACGCTAAAGCGCGCTGAAACTGTCGTTGCGATGACCACCCGCTAAAGCAGGTGGCTAAACAAAAGAGGGCGGTCAAATAGACGCGGATAGCTGAACGGATGCGGGCAGCTGAATAGAAGCGGCGGCCAATCAGGCGATGACCGTTGGAAATGAAAATTGGAAGACAATCGATTCCTCATCAGTTGATGCTGAGATTTCGCACAGGAGGGTGTCTGAAAAGACTGATTTCGCTGCTCTTGTCATCGAAGATGACTAACAATATAGGGTAGTGAGAATCGCTACGTCCGAATTTCATAAAATCATTCCGTCGCCCGGGGTGACGAACATAAAACGTTGATTGTACGACACTTACAGCGTCGAAACGAATAATTGCGAGTTACGCAGGATTTCACCCTACGCTATACTGTTTGTCGCCTTTGGCGACATGATGCCCGATTTTCAGAGTTTCTCCGGCTTTTCAGACGGCCTCCTTCGCGGCAAAATATGCGTAGGAAGTTTTAACGTCCTTTTTACTTAAGCCGGATCGTAACAACCGCCCTATTTTCGCGTTAAATTGTCAGTATAGAGGTCTTTATAGACGTTGTAATTGCCCATTACCTTAAAAACATATTTCTTGGTTTCCGAAAATCCAACCTCGGAGGCAAAGATAGCGGGATCCCTGGGTTTACTCTTTGCCAGCCAGCGAGCTGCATTGTCCTCGCCGCCGTTGTACGAAGCGGCGATCGCCTCGTATAATCCGCCGAATTCGTTCTTTAGCTCGGCGATATAAACGCTTCCAATAGCAATATTTACGGTCGGTCGGTAAAGGTCGGTGCCTTTGATATTCATAAATCCGGCCTTTCGGTTATATTTTAAGGCCGTATCGTACGTCAATTGAAGCAATCCCCGGGCAGCCGCCGGAGACTTTGCACGGGCTCGAAATGCACTTTCCTGCTTCATGATCGCGAGAACAAAACGCGGGTCGATCCCGCGTGATTTCGAATAGCGTAGAAGCTCTCTTTTATACAAAACCGGAAACTTTCCGGCCATTCTTTTGCTTTGCCTTTTCATGGAACTTCGGCGATAAACGGCATTTCCGCCCAGAGCTGCAATCCTCTCGGTAGCCAATCCGCCAAAATAAGAGGTCGGGCTTGCCGGAATAGAAGAATAAGTCGCGAGCGCGCGGCCTTTCTGACCCATCTTTTCAAATGCCATCCCCTTTAGGAAAACAACTTCATACTCGTATGCCATCGAGCCTTGAAAATTTCGTGAACGCAGCAGCCGGTCAGCAGTAGCGACAACCGCATTCC
>JABDJV010000140.1 GCA_013003295.1 Pyrinomonadaceae bacterium
CCCAAACGCAGTCCAAGGCTTCGGAAATGTTTATTTGCATTTGCCGTGTATACCGAAGATTCAAAACCTTCGGAGCGATATTCGTAGGTTGCAACTATTTGGTTTAGATTCAGATCGCGATCGAAGGTCGGCACCTGACGCAATAAGAAGATGGTTCCGGTGGACGTATCGATATTGTAGTCGACCGATCGCGATAAAATCTCACGGGAGACGATTAGTTCCGGATTGCGTCGATCTCTTGTTTCGATCGCCAACACTTCCGAACCCTGCATAATGTCGCCAAATCTAAGTTGGACAACGCCGAGGCTTCCACCTGGGATCACTTGTCTGGCAAAAGCCGTATCCGGACGTGCGCCGGTAACCGTGATCGAATCGCCACGCGAATTCTCGAGATGAACTTTTCCGCCGGTCAGGCGACGTCCGTATCCCACAAGGCGTTTGTTTTCCAAACCGCTTTCGAAGTCACCAAACATCGCATAGCTTCTCCCCCGATCGAAACGCGCGTAAACTTTGCTGTTTGATTCCGTTTCCTGAAAGCGCGTCGACGAATCACCGAATAAGGGATAAAGCTGATCCAAAGGATTAAGCTGGAAGAGCCTGTCGCGTCCGCCGATTCTATTTAGCGGCTGTTGGCTATCGTAGGCCAGCGTCAAGACGTTTTTCTCATCAAAGATACTGCCGCGATAAAAGAACTGAACATGAGCGCGGACCGTTTGTTCAACATTTCTGTTAAACATTTCCGGCGCCGCTTTTCCGATCGTGAGCTCGGCCAGGCCCGCCAAAAAGCTAGGCCTGATCTCCGATGTGAATTGAATTTCTGTTTCCGCTGCTACCTTGCCGTCGGCGGCTTCGATTTTCGCTACACCGGTTTTGTTGTCCGAGATCAGTTCGATTTGGCCGACACCGTTTACGAGGTTTACCCGTATCTCACGTTTTGTATCGTTTACCTGTTCGGAGGTTATTCCTTTCGTCGGATTAAGATTGGAATTAAAAACACCCTTCGTCGATTTGGAATCGATCTTTTCTTTCTCGTCCTGGTTCGGATCCAGAAATCTTCCGGCGGAAGTTTGAATCATTACCGAGCTATCCTGAGCTGGATTTCCCCATGCGTCCAAAGCGCTTACGATTAGCTTGGCGGAATCGCGGCCGGATGCCTGAAGCTCCTTGCGCGCGCTTGAGATCTCAAGATCTTTGATCGGTCCGCGACCGAAAACCTCGATCTCCGTAAAATTGCCCTCGGTCGAATCCGGGCTTAATGCGGTTGCGCGGACTTTGTTTGGTCCGGGTTTCAGGCCTAGCCCGACAAATGAGAATGTAACGATCTTATTTCCCGGATCCTTCCGCGTCGTTCCGATCGATTTGTCGCTGACCCTTTTTCCGTTGAGTTCCAACTTCGCCGACCAGCCGGATGCGACGCTAATGTCCATGCTTACGGCCGGATCAGATGCGACACTTCCATCGGAGAAATCGTGGATCACCAAATCGCCGGGCGCTACTTTCTTAAATACTCTTTTCTTTGCAGCCGGCTTAACTTTTGGTTTGCTTTCAGATTTTGCAAGTCTCGTTTTTACGACCGCTTTATCCTTGTCAGTTTCGTTTTCGTCTTTGGTCGAGATCAAAGCAAAATTCTGCCGAAGCATTCCGCCGCCGCCGAGAGGTGTCCGCAACAGGCGGGTCCAGTCTTTTCCGGAGCGCGAACGGTTGTCGGTAAGCACATGAAACTCGGGAATTGTGATCGGATCGAGGGCGATCACCTGAGCGCCGCGCGAAACAGCGGGAATACTGTAGAGTCCCTGAGAATCGGTTACGACTGAATTTCCATTTGAAAGATAAAGCCTTGCACCGACGACGGGTTTTTCACCGAAATCGAACACATTGTTCTGGTTTTTATCCACGTAAACGCGTCCGATGATAAATTGCTGCATCGAGAATAGACCAGGACTCACCCGCACCAACGCCTTCGCGTCAGCAGATCGGACAACCTCTCCGCTGGCGAAGGTTCCGGTTACCGAAGCCAGATTGTAATTGTCGCCGCGTTTTGCGTTGACGCCGATTCGAACGCGATAAAGTATCGAGAATCTCTCTCCGCTGGCAAGATCGCCAAGCGAGAATTCGAGGACATTGCCCGTAACAACAGGATCGATCTTTGTTTCCGCCGTTCCGCGCAGGATTCGCGCCGTCTCTTCCGCATATGAAAAGGAATCAGGAAGCGTATCTCTTAATACGACATTCAACATTGGGATAACGCTCGTGTTTGCAACCTCAACACGGTAATTGACGATCTCTCCGATCTCTCCCTGGATCCGGTCCGCAGACTTATTCACCTCGATCGTGGTTTCTTCAAACATCGGAATGTTGAATGCAATGTCAGCAATGCTGCTGATCTCTACGTCGTTTTCGGTTAAAGCAAATCCATCGGCGATTGCGACGGGTAAGCCATCCAGCGCACTAACGACCATTCGAAAGAGGCCATTACCCGCAGGACTTAACGAGATCTGAATAAGCCGCGAACGGAAATCCTGAGCCGTGACCCGGACGACATAAACGGCCGGCTGACTAGGAGTTCCCAATTGATCGGGGCGTAGTGCGAAAGCAAAACGGCCCTGGTTATCCGTCAGAAACGGGTTGGTATTATCAATGTTTGGTTCAAAACCCTGGCCCGATGGGATCGGCAAGGCATTGCCCGAATTTGCATCGGTAAGAATGGTTACGGTGGCCCCCGGGATCGGCGAACTCGCACCACCGCGGGCTGCATATACAGTTCCGAATGGATCGATCACCGCGATCGCCTGAGTGGTTTCGGCCGTAACCGCATTATCTGCCGATACACTTGCCACGTTTACAACACCCTGACCGGGCGCCGCACTTCCGTCGACGAGAGCCTTAAATGTTATTTTGACGATCTCGCCGGGAATTAACGGGTCGGCTAAGCGGACGATCACGTTTTTTCCAATTACGTGTCCTTCATCAGCGTCTTCCGCATCGGTCAGCGTTACGCCGTCCAACTTCAATGTGCCGGCAATGTAGCTCAATTCTTCCGGAAGTTCATCCGAGACGACGACATTTCTTGCTTCCGCGTCTCCATTGTTTTTGAAAGAGATCGCATATTCGAGAGGCTCGTTTTTGCTTGATATATAGCTCGATTGATTTTCAACCAGCTTCGATGGAATGAGCGTTGGATCGACCGGATCTGTAAACTCCGCTGGCCGGCCCGAATTGTTAAGAATCGAGCCGGTGTCCTCGACGGGCCCGTTTACCGTCCCAGTATCATTCGAACGGGCGGTCAGATCTATCTCAACATCCTGATTCAGAGAAACGTCATTCGTATCGATCCTGACCAGGATCTTTATGCAGGAATTCGGGTCAACAATATTTGTCAGTGCCTGGCCAATGGTAATTTCAACGTCGCCTGAAGAAATGCTGCCATTATCATCGGCATCGTAAAAGATTCCTGTGATCTGCGCAGGTGCGCTTACCGATGCCCGGGTGATAGTGTAGCTATCCGCCTGGTTACTGCTGTTACAGACATTGAATTCCCTGACAATAGTTTCATTTTGAACGACCACTTCAGAAGGATTCGTCTCATCGGGTGTGACAACGACAGAGGAAACTGCCTGCACTTCGACAACAACGGGCTCCGAAACCGTTTCGAAAGTTGTTCCGTCGTCGTCGTTGTATTCACCTTCGGCGACGTTGGTTATCGTCGTACCCGCCTGGGTCGGTGTTTGCAAGAAACTTTTTGTCGGCGCAGATACAATGAGGAGTATCGCTGCCAGTATTAAAATGTAATTTTTTCTAAACGTATTCATTATGCTTTCGCAAAAAATTACTATCCTGGAGGCGCGAAAATTTGTTAATTTTCAAAAAAACTTAAAAAGGGCTGCAGAGGATGACGCTCTCAAAAAGTCGCGTCATCCCTGCAACGTAAGGATCAACTTATTAGTTGATCGATCGTGTAAACACGAATCTTCCAACCGCCCCAGGAGCGAGCGACGGAATCGTATCGGTATACGCCGTTGGTGAAACAACGTTAACCGTACCCGTTCCCGGAGTTGTGCCGGTAGAACCCAAATAATCGAATTCTTGTCCGGCGACTCTAGTCGTGGTCGCTCCCCAGTTATTTGGAGCGGCGTTACCGTCCTCCGTAATAACCAGGTTGACCGCAGTCAGTCCAACGTTTCCGCCCGCTGCGGCCGTCGATATGTTCGTGTATGCAACGGTGTACGTCAGCGTAGAGCCTGGCAGCACATCCGTATCGGAGGTTCCGCCGGCAGCGATTCCGCCCGAAACGACAACGGCCTTATCAAGACGAACAAAACCGGTGTATAGCCGATCGATCGTATCGTTGGATTTCGTATTGTCGTTTTGCGACGTCGCCCGAATTACGGCGTCGTAGCCGGTAAGAACGGTCACTCCGCCCGGAAGGGTCACACGTACATCGTAGTCAACCAAAGCGGTTCCGAAGGGAACCGAAACGTCAACGAACGCGGTACCGTTGGTCACATTGACCCAGCTCGATCCGTCGAATATTTCAACGGTCGAACCAGCAGGTAAACTCGACGAACCAGGCACATAAGTGAGCCTGAATGTATCGTCTGCATTACCCGTGTTTTGAAGCGAGTTTGTGTAGACGACCTGATTCGAAGGTGCGGTTGTAACTCCACCCGGAGCAACTCCGGCGATTCCGGTGTTTACACTCTTATTGGTGAAGTCATCGTTATTGTCGGTTGGTCCGACAGCGTTAGCGGCGCCATCGGGTCCGTTAAGCACATCGAAGACCTGCGTAAGCAGAGTCGGCAATTGGAAACCTTGAGTCGGACTCGCGGTACCACCTGATAGCGGCTCATCGAAATTGGCATTTCCATCACCCTTGTTTGCAACGGTGTCGCCGGATTGATCGGTGATAGTGGAGCCAATTGAGTTGTTACCAAAGCCATCCACGATCTCATAGATCGGTGTATTTGCATTGTTCGTTGTAATGGTTACATCGAACGTAACACTTGAGCTGCATGCTCCGCCCGCCGCAATCGCCGCTGACGATACCGGAAGAAGGATACGCGTTACACTTGAAAGCGTTCCCGGCGGCGTTGCCGTCCAGGTAGCTGAAAATGGTGCCGTGCTTAATGGCGATGTTGTGTAGTAGGTTCCCGCCGGCAGTGAAGCGGTATTTGTCAATTCCGTTCCTGCTGGTATCGGTGCAACTATATAAACTGCAGCCGGTATCGGGCCCGCGCCGTCCGGATCAACTGGATCCAGCGGCCGTGCGCCGGTATTACATGCCCTGGCCGAATAGGTAATATCTGAACCAAGTGCGACCGGTCCGGCTGGAGCAGTCAATTCGGCCCGGATCTGTGCGTCATTTTCGACGGTCAGTGTTCGGTCGCCGCGTGCCTCGCGGGCACCATTAAGAGCGCCGGTCGAAACTGTGCGAACCTCGTTGGCCGAAGGCGATGCACCCGCAGCAACGTTATCAAACGTCGGCGAATTCGTACTCTCGTCACCAAGGAATACCTGAATACTTCCAGGAGTTGCTGCAGCACTGATGCTCAATGTCACCCGAACCGTCACCGAAGCGCCACGGTTTAACGGGTACGAAACATCTGCCGCATTCCCAAAAATGTCGACAGGCGTACCTGTTGGATCGACAACTGCTGCAGTGACAGTCGCCCCTGCACCGGCGTTGATACTGCCGCCGCTGGCGAGAAAGACCACGTTGTCGTCAAAGTTACCTGTGTTGGTAACCGTGAAATCCATTGTTACGCCGGTTTGACCCGGAACAACCGCCGGGCCGGATCCAGCGTCCGGGGTAATCGTTAATCCCGCTACTCTGGCTACCGTCACGGTGACTTCGTTTGACACGGTGCTAAATTCATCAGCGGGTCCGGAGCCGTCGCCATATGTGGCGCTGGCTGTATTTCTGATCGGCGTACCTGCCGCCGTTTGGGCAAAGCCCTGAAGCGTATAACCAAACAACATTGCAGCTATCACAGCGAAGTGCAATATCGATTTAATTCTCAAAGAAGAGTATATTGTTTTCATCGTTTTATCCTTAAAAGTGTCTGCTATTACCAGACCTCTCAGGCACAAGTGGGAGACATAATCACTTGTCGTAAACAAGAAACAATTTGATCCTGAAAAAAATGTTTTATCCTATTCCACGCGCGTGCTGTAAAAAGCTTTGAATGATTCGCCTGAGTCGAGAGGTTTTTTCCACTCAAAACGAACTTGCGTGTACATGCTCGCGGGGGCAGCAACTAGTTTTTCGGAGCCGTCGGCTTGCTTAGCCTTGATCATTGGCTTTTCCGAATAACTCTGGCCGCCATCGATACTGTATTTGGCAATAGCCGAACCTTCCGCACGTGCAGAGCCTGCAACAAATTTTGTGCCCGCCGGTATCTGTCCGACTGCTTTGAATCTGCTGGCCTTTGCCTGGCTGTTATTTTCCGAAACGATCTTCCATTCGAGAATCTCGCCCGGTTTAACAGCTCCGGCTTTACTAAGCTCTACTTTTCCATTGTCCCGGCTAACCGTTCCCGATAGGTTAACTTTGACCGTCGGCCTTATATAGGAAAGGAGGCTCTCGCCGCCTTTGCTTGCAAAAACTGCAACGCCGCTAAGGAAAATCAAACCCACAATCAATGTGAAAGCAGTGCGCACAAATTTGAATTGCGGCTGCTTCTCACCATTGCTTTGTTTTCTTTTCATCTTCTTATTCATTTCTATTTTCTCCATTAGTAGTAACTAAATTTATTCCGTCTACAGAAAATTTTGCCTTCTACCTGTGGGAGCGTGCAGTAAAGCTTTTGTTTGTTTTTGGGGTTAAGTAAAAAAACCATCAAACCAGAACAGACCAATCACGTGTAAGAACGCGATTGAGTAAAGGTCAATTAATTTGGGGGTTTGAGATGTATATACCCGGGGGACAGGAACATCTATTTCGTGGGAGAAATCCCACACAAAACCAATTATACATTGTTGAACAGTGTTTTACAAGAAGTATTTTGCCGAGGAAATTGGGGGGCTGAAGCGGCTGTTAAACGATTGGGTTCAATTGGCGTTGCAAAATAACCTGCAGAAACACGCACGCAAGTAAGTGTGCAGGTTGTGGTCTTCGGACGAAATGCCGATACGTATTGTGGAATCCTCAGTGAAACCTAGAAAGCTCAGATCATCATGTGCACACCTTTGCAGTAGTGTTTCCGCCTGTTTGATCAACTGGCGTCGCAGAATAACAGGCAGAAACGCGTGCGCTACTGTGCCGTTGGCCGTCTTTGGATTTCGGCCTAAAGTTGTTTCATTGAATCTTTTGAAAGCTATGGGGTCTCAGATGACTGCGTGCAGACTCCGTTGCAGTCCCGGTTTCGGCCTGTATGATCAACTGGCTTTTCTGTAGTATTCGACGCCGTCGTTTATCTCAACGGCAATTTTATTTGAGGATTCTGCATAATCGAGGTGAGCGACCGATTCGGAGATCGCCAGGAAACGATGAACATCCTGATCGATCGCGTCGGGAAAGAGTGTTTTCGCGACGTCCCAAGCGGTGACGCCGTTTTTATTGACGATGCCGATCACATTCTTCTGGCGCTCATCTATCGCCCGTCGATACCGATTGAAAATTTCTTCGAAATCGGTGATCGGCTCACCATGGCCTCCATAGACCAAGGTCGGGGATTCGTTTCTGAGTTTCGCCAGGCTAACCAAATACTCGGAAAGAGATTTGAAGCGCATTTCCTCGTTTAGCGGGTCGGGCGAGATGATGGGATTAGGGGTTATTCTTTTTAGCACACAATCCCCGCAAATAAGTGTTCGATCTGCCTTCCTTATAAAGGAACACGAACCAGGCGTGTGTCCGGGCGTATGCAAAACTTCAAGCGCGCCGCTCTCGAATTCGATCTGCATTCCGTCGTGCAATTCACCGAATTCGGTATCGGAGAGCGAATCGGTTAATAGGCTTATGTTTTCATAGGCGGCTTTCATTACCGCAAATACTTCCGCCGGCACCCCCGCGCGATCCATTAATCTCTTATGCTGATCTTGAGCGAGCCGCCCAAACAGATGTCCGGTCTCCCAACCGTGAACCAGGATCTCAGCATTGCTTGCCTCATCTCTCACCTGTTTGGCGAGTCCGCAATGATCCTCGTGAGCGTGGGTCAGCACAATTCGCTTAACATCCCGAAAGGCGACGCCATTTGCACGAAGTCCATCCCTCAAAGCCTGTGCCGCCTCGGTTGTTTTTGGTCCCACATCTATTAATGTAAGCGGATCCTCTTTAATGAGATATACGTTTACGTCGCCAACATAAAAAGGTGTTGGGATTGAAAGCGGTATTATTTGCATAACGAAAAATTGTGAAAAACAATATTAACGATTATTTTTGGATAAACAAATAGCCCCGCAAATTTCTTTCCCAACGCCCCAATTCATTAACTTATCGTAGTTTTTTGCTTGCCTTTAGCAGTTATTGCGCTTAGAATTCTAAAGCTATTAATTTCTACAAAATAATTCTGTTAAAAAACATTACTTTTGTTTTTCGCAAAGTTTAAATAACGCTTGCACAAAACCAAGTATGATCCCCAAAACAGATTTTTTAAGCAGATTCTTGTAAGCATATAAAAACTTTAGTCAGGAGATAAAAAAGTAATGAGAGCGTTTCCTTTACGAATTTCAGCAATTGCCGAAAGATCATTAATGTTGGCGATGGTAGTATTTTTGAGCGTTAGCGCGGCTTTCGCGCAAGCTCAAGCGAGCACGTCAGATCTTACCGGATCGGTTACTGACCCGAGTGGTGCGGTAATTCCGGGCGCGACGGTAACAGTCACAAATCCTTCCACCGGTTTTACGCGTACGTTTACGACGAACGATTCCGGAGAATTTCAGGCGATTGGTTTACCTCCTGGAACATATGATGTTTCGGCCTCAGCAGCGACATTTAAAACCGTAAAAATTTCAAATGTGAAACTGACGGTCGGACAGCGGGCGGGGATCACGATTCCACTGGAGGTCGGCGGTGCCGATGCGGTGGTTGATATCGATATAAGTTCGGTCGAGCTCATCGAAACGACGAAATCGACGGTTTCGAGTACGATCGAACAAGAGAAGATTGAAAATCTTCCGATCAATGAGAGAAGTGCGACCGGATTTGCGCTCACTCTTTCAACGGTTGGACGTGACAACGGTCGGCCGATCGGACCGGCACCAACATCCGGCATCAACGTTGGCGGACAGCGTGGACGCTCAACTCTGGTTCAGGTCGATGGCGCCGATTTTACCGATAACTCGATCAATGCGGCTCGTTCGACGGTTTCCCAGGAAGCGGTTCAGGAGTATCAGGTTGCGACAAATTCATACGCTCCTGAATTTGGGCGTGCCACCGGCGGTATCGTAAACGTAGTCACAAAACGCGGAACCAACGATTTTCATGGAAACTTATTTGGGTTTATCCGCGATAAGAACATTCAGGCCCGAAACCCTTTCTCGCCTGTTGATAAACCGGATTTTCGCAGAACACAATGGGGCGGTACGCTCGGCGGGCCGATCGTTAAAGATAAAACTCATTTCTTTGCTTCATACGAAAGAAGAGACCGCGATGAATCGGGTTTCTTTACGACCGATCTGGTATCGGGTTTATCGTCGACGTTCGCACTCCCTGCCATACCGGGATTGAATCCTAATGCGACAGTATTTGGCAATCTAACGGCTGAACAAGCAGGCACCTTGACCGCGGCGTTTCAAGCGGCGGCACCCGGCCTCATGAGTCCGGATGCGATGGTAAGGGCGCAAGCAGGCGCGGTTGTCTGCGGGCTAAGGGCATACGCATTTTTCGCGTCAAGCGGAGGCGGTACAGCGCTGACCGGAGCTAACGGATTAAACAGTCCTAATGACGGCAGTATGTGCCCGGCGATCAGCCCGATCGGACCAGGTGCTGTAGGACCGCGATTTATTCTTTCGGGTGCTCCGGTTCCATCGGCAACGATGGGTGCCAACGGATTGCCGATCGCGTTTCGTCCGCTAAACGATCTGCAGCGGGTTTTCCCTGTTACGGACAATACCAATTTCTTTTCGATCCGCGGTGATCAGAGCATTAATGACAATAATCAATTGACGATGCGATTTGGTTGGAATACGAGCGATATAACCGGTATTCAGGTTGAATCGCAAAACCAGTCGCTTGGTCAGAACGACTTTTCGCGAACTGGCGTTCAGGAGCTAACGGACTATTCGTTTTCGACACAGCTGAATTCGGTATTGGGTACAAACTGGGCCAATGAATTTAAGTTTAATTTCGGCCGACGCGAAACAACATTCCGTTCCCAGAATACCGACGCGGTGGCCTTCAACATCTCCGGTGCTGCATTTATCGGCCGTGAGCTTTTCTCACCGGTTGTGAGAACCGAGAATCGGTATCAGTTTGCTAACAATGTTAACTGGGTCGCCGGCGATCATATTTTCAAATTTGGCGGAGACTACAGCTTTGTCGATATTCCCGCTTTCGAGTTTGAGCTAAACTTTGCGGGACTCTTCAACTTCGGACCGTTTGCTGCTACCAACCTGAATGCGGCATTTGCCGGTTTGCCCGATTTCACACCGGTGCAGTCATACGGGCTTGGTTTGCCATCGACGTATATTCAGGGATTTGGTGACCCGAACGGTAGCTTCAGCAACAAGCCGATCGCGTTTTTTGCGCAGGATACCTGGAGAGTATTGCCAAACTTTACTATTAACTATGGTGTTCGTTACGATGTCGAGCTCACCAGGCAGATCGACACGGTTGGATTCAGCGATCCGCTATCAGGAATCACCCTTTCGGCTGGCGACATTCTTGCTGCCCAGGATGCTGTAAATGTTCAGCAGGGTATTCCAAGAGACACTGATAACTGGGCACCGCGTCTTGGTTTCTCGTATGATCCGTGGAGCGATGGTAAAACCGTCATTCGCGGTGCATTCGGTTTATTCTACGATCACCCGCTCCTTGCGATCGCAACTAACTCCGATATCGGAGATGCAGCTCAGCAGCAGCAGGGCGTATTCACGGCAGGAAGTCCGAATCCGACGAGTCTTCTGAACGCATCTCAGATCTTTCAGGGGACAGTCTGCGGTGTAAATGGTTCGG
>JABDJV010000147.1 GCA_013003295.1 Pyrinomonadaceae bacterium
GCGAATGAGTAACATCAAAAACAACGGGCACATCAAAACCCCTCATAATCGGAAAACTCTTGAAATCAACCACCAGATTATTGTATCCAAAGCTTGCTCCCCGCTCGGTTAAAAGAATCTTGTCGCCGCCGGCACTTTGAAGTTTTTCGACAATATTCTTCGCATCCCATGGAGCGAGAAACTGTCCTTTCTTAACATTCACAGCCTTTCCTGATTTTGCGGCTGCTGTCAAAAGGTCCGTTTGCCGGCAAAGAAATGCCGGAATCTGCAGGATATCAGCTACTTCCGACGCTTTTTCTACCTGCCATGGTTCATGAACATCCGTAATAACCGGCACGCCGAACTCGTCTTTTACCTTAGCCAGGATTCCGAGACCAAAATCCATCCCTTCGCCGCGAAAACTCTCGATAGAGCTGCGGTTGGCTTTGTCGAAAGACGATTTGTAAACCAAGTCCAGACCAACCCTCTCACAAGCGGCGCTGATCTCCCCAGCCATAAACATCGCGTGTTTCTCGCTTTCAACGACGCAGGGACCGGCAATGATCGTCAGACGGCCGTCGCCAAAAGTTACATTTCCTACTTCAAAAGAATTCATAAGCATATACAACAAGCACGAGGCAAAATCCCGTAAGAACAAACATAATAACAACGAAGAAATAAAATTACATCTACCAAACAAAAAAATCCCGCCAACTGTTACGCTGGCGGGCATAATGGAATTTTCACCCTGCTTAGAAGCGATCATTCCGGATCAGTGTGGAAGGCTAAAACTCGATTCTTAAACCGAGTTGGAAAATGCGCGGAGCGCGAGCCGCCGAATCGGGTATCTGTCCGAATGTACTCGATTCGATATTGAATATTCCCGAGTTTTCGACCACGTTGAAATAGGTTGTATTCAATACGTTGAACGCATCCGCGCGAAGCTGTACGTTGATCTTTTCGCCAACGCCGAAGTTTTTGCGTAAACCTGCATTCCAGAACCAATACCAGGGACCATTAATAAAATTCCTTGGCAGATTTCCGGTCTGGCCGGGCTGTGAAGCAAAGAACACTTGACCCGGGAAGTTTGCATTCGCGACGGGTTCAAAGTTGCCGCCGGTTGCAGTTCCGTCCGGAGCGATGACCGATGGATCAATATAATATCTGATCCCGTTAACCACGCGGAGACCGATCAGATCTCTTACCTGTTCATGCGTCAGGCCGGTCATCGCGGTGCCATCTAAAGAACGACCCGCCCTATTCAGCGTACCGTCGGTAAAACGGATCGAGATCGGAGCGCCGGAACCTATATTCATGATGTTATTAAGCGCCCAACCTCCGAATAGTGCATTCAGAATTCCTCCCTGATCGAGAAAACGTCTCCCTCGTCCGAACGGCAATTCGTATTGAGAATTGATGTTGATAGTATGGGTGCGGTCATAATTCGGCCGCGCATACTCGAGCTCGGGATTTGCGTTATCAAGCAGCGTGTTGAAACGAGCCTGTCCATCTGTTGCGACACTCGCCAACGTTTTTTGGAACGTGTAGTTTGCCTGGAAATTCAGGCCGTCGCTAAACCTGCGCCGAATCTCAAGCTGCATTGCGTTATAGGAGTATCTGCCTGAGTTGTCGAGCAGGTCGACGTTACCGCCATTCGGGTTCGCTCTGAAAGGTACATCATCAAGCCGGTTGGTGATAAAGAGCTGGGCAAATTGTCCAACGTCTCCCCTCACGTAAAAGTCTCTGACAAACCCAAGAAAATTAAAGTTTGTAAGACTATTACCGCCAGTTGTGATCGGTGCCTGTCCCGGAAGCCCGGCGGTTCCGGCGATATCGGCCGCCGAACACGCGCCGATCTGCATGACACCGCCTCGATTGGCTACGGCCACACGGCAATTCTGACGTCCCTGCAGGAATCCGGTTAAAAATCCACCTGCATTTATATCGATTTGATTTAAGTCCCGGCCCCTGAAGAGCTCGTCACTGTAACCGCCGACATACCTTGCCTCGATCACGGTGTTGTAGCCGATCTCCCGCTGAACGCCGAAGTTCCATTCCATGGTTTGCTGATTTTGCAGATTCGGATCATTGGCAAAAAAGGTTGGAACGCCGTTTGGATCATTGGCATTTGCCGTTGCAAAACTGATCGGCGGCGCGACAAAAGCCGGGAACGGAATTGCCGGTAATGCGCTGAGCCTCGCGTTTTGGTTTGACGCTGACCCTAAGAAGTTTAAGCCGTCATTTGCACCGGCTGCGTTTCGCTGAGACGTGACATTCGCGTCATCGACCGTACTCATACGGAACCCGCCGCGGATCACCGTTTTCCCATCGAATAACCCGCTCAGGAATCCGCCGTCAAATGTTGGGTTATAGGCTACACCGAGCACCGGTGCAAAGTTGTCGAGATCCCGTTTAGTAAACTGTCCGGGCCGGCCGGCGGTCGTGCCGACAAACACCAATTGACCGTTTGGATTGAGCAGGGCCGCTTCTACTGCCGCCGTATCTGCCGCTCCTCTGAGATCGGGTTCCAAGTAGATCGTATCGCCAACGATCGGCGAAAAATAGTCCCAACGGACTCCGAGATTGAGAGTCAGGTCCGGTCTGATTCTCCACTGATCTTGAAAATGAAGGCCGTATTGTTCGTATTGGAAAGGTTCAACAAGCGGCGCCCCCGGAACGCTGCCTAACCCCGGAACGAAATTAGCCTGCAAGTCTCCCTGTTCGACAAATCCGCCCAACAGCCACCTTAAATTCCGTGCCGTGGTCAGGTCTGAACCGGCAATACCTCCCGGAAACAGAGCCGAACTCAAAGAAGGTGTAGCCGCGTTTCCGTCGCTGATCGCCCAAATTGGGGTTGTGCTGAATTCATTAAAAGACCGAATGTTGATGTGATTTATTTCAAACCCGAATCGCAGCGTGTGATTCCCCGTCGTGTACAATGCATTATCCGCAATCGTATACTGTCTCGTAGTTCTTCCCTGATTCTGGAAAGATGGTTCCGGGGAAGTCAATCCGAGCGTCAGACCGGATACAACTGTGTTAGCTGCCGTATTTCGCCCAATCAGAAAGTCCGCGGGGAAATTTGGCGATTCGTTAAAAAATGGATTTGCATCACGCCTCCCGACCGTTAGTGTGTTTATCCAGTTTGTCCCAAAAAAAGCATTATAATTGATCGTAAACGAACGGGTCGTTGCCGTCTGATTTACAAATGGAAGCGGCCCGAATCCGACATTTGCGTCGGGACGATCGATCGTTTCTTTTCTCCACTTATGGACAAAATAGAAATTGTGATTGTCACTGATCAGGAAATCCAGCCGCATCGTCAATGCGTCACGAACAGTATTATTTCGGGAGTTGAGCAAGAATTCCTGGGTAACCGGTGTTCCATTCGCAAGAGTGACCAGGTTGTTTCCATTTCCGACCGACGGAGTTATCCCAAGAACCCGTGCCTGAATCGTTGGATCTACCCCGATCGCACCGCCAACGGCAGCAAAATTGGCTGGATTAGCCGCAACATTTAGTCCGGCTCCAGACAGAAGATTAACAGTTTCGATAGCTCCATTGTCAGCTCTGGCGTAAGAAAACGTTCCATCCCGGTATGGCTGGAGCAGAATACTATTTGTAACCGCCGAACTTTGATTTATAAGGTCACGTTCGTAGTTTACAAAGAAGAATCCCTTGTCCTTAAATAGTGCCGGAGTTCCTTCACCAATCCCTGGAACGGGTAGGGGACCTCCGATCTTTCCGCCAAACTGGTTGCGATTTAGCCGGGATCTTTCGACGCCGGCAGCATTTAATCCAAAATTATTGGCTCCTAAAGCCGAATTACGGTTATTCCAGTAGCCTGCTCCGGAAAACTTTTCGCCTCCGCGCGGCGTGGTTAATTGAACCTGTGTTGAGCCTCCGCCGCCAAGTGATGCATTTGCGTTTTGAGTAGCAACCGTAAACTCAGCTGTGTCATCGATCGACGGGAGATCCTCAACAAATCCCGTGCGAATAAATTGGTCCGCCACCGGAACTCCGTCGCGGGTATAAGCCACACTTGAAGCTCGCTGCCCGCTTATCGAGTTGCTCGTTGCGTTCACCCCAGCCTGAAGGTTTAGTAAATTGATCGGATTTCGGCCATTAATAGGCAAATCGATTATCCGCTCACCATCGATGGTCTGGGTCAATTCGGAATTGGTCGAATTGACAATATCCACCCCGGCTTGAATCGTAACCTCCGCTGAAATTGCACCGATTTCGAGGGTTGCATTTAAGCTGTATTCGCGGTTCGATTCGATTCGGACGTCATTTGCGACAAACGACTTAAACCCATCCGAGGAAAACCTAACCGTGTAGCTGCCAAAACTTAGATTGTCGAATCTGTAGCCACCCTTTTCATCGCTTGTAGTCGTACGGACCGCGCCGGTTTTGGTATCCGTCGCGGTAATGGTGATACCTGGCAGCAAGCCGTCCGGCCCAGATACCGTCCCGATCAAACGTCCGGCAGTTGACTGTGCGAACCCAAACACTGAAAACGATATGAGAATCAGCATTACTTGTATAAATTTTTTCATCATTAGCTCCTTAAAAAAATTACAGAATCTTCAATTCCTTCGCGGGAATGTAAAATATGTAATAAGTTGGAGCAAAATTCGTTCCCTTTTATTAACAAGAAGTGCTTTGTTTGTGGGTTTTAGATGAATTTGATTAGTCTAAAATGCGGAAAAATCCTAAATTCAACACACTCGGGATCAGCGTTGATATATCTTTAATTTTGATTTGATAAGAAATTGAGAATGCGAAAAACTCCGTGATTCCATTTATGCCGTCGAGAATCCAAATTCGTGTTTTCACGACCAAAAATTTGGATTTGATCGAAATCCCTCCTGCCTTCGATTTGAAAACCAAAAAAAGCCTTGCGAGATGCCGCAAGGCTTAACGGTCAGATTTTGTTAAATCTATTTCGACTAATCTTCACCGACGGTCGCAGCTTTCTCTTTAACTTCCTGTGACTCGGTTTTTACCGGTTCCCGGCTTACGTCTTCTTTCAGATTCTCGCTCTTTAAACGATTCTGCCATGCCGCTTCTACAAACGATTTGAAGAGTGGATGTGCATTCAGCGGCTTGGATCGATATTCCGGGCGAAACTGGCAGCCTATAAAAAACGGGTGCTCGGATTTTGGAAGTTCGACCATTTCCACAAATTTCTTATTTGGGGAGATTCCGCTAAATATTAAACCATGCTGCTCGAGTTTTTGACGAAACTCAGGATTAAATTCAAATCTGTGCCGGTGTCTTTCGGTTATCGTCTCAACTCCGCCATATATTTCCCGGGCTAAACTTCCCTCTTTTAATATGCAGTCCCAACCGCCGAGACGCATCGTTCCGCCTAACTCATCGACGTCAACCAGATCACGCAGCTTGAATATAACCGGAAAGGGCGTTTTTTCATTAAACTCAGTGGAATCAGCTTCCTTCATATCGCAAACATCCCGCGCAAATTCGATACAGGCGGTCTGCATTCCAAGGCAAATTCCGAAATACGGTGTTCCTGATTTTCGTGCATATTTGATCGCTCTGATCATTCCGGCGACGCCGCGCTTACCAAACCCACCGGGCACCAATATCGCGTCGAAATCCTGAAGATCAGTTTCGTATCCGTCCTTCATCAATTTGTCCGATTCTACCCAAACCACTTTTACCCGCAAGTTATTCGCAACCCCGGCATGGGTCAATGCCTCACGAAGCGATTTGTAGGAATCTTCAAGCTCAACATATTTCCCGACGATCCCAATTTTTACATCGCCTTCACTCGGCTCCTTAATCGTAGAAACCAGCTTTCTCCAATCACGCAGGTTTGCTTTCGGAAACTCATCCTTGAGATCAAGAGTATTTACGATCAGATCATCAAGCTGCTGCTCGTGAAGGGCAAGCGGAACTTCGTATATCGTTTCAACATCAAGGGCCGAAATGACGGCGTGCTCTCTAACGTTGCAAAACAAAGCTATCTTTTTGCGGAGTTCGACCGGTAGAGGCCTTTCAGAACGACAAAGCAGTATGTCCGGCGCAATACCAATTTCGCGCAGTTCTCTAACACTGTGCTGTGTCGGCTTAGTTTTTAGTTCGCCTGCGGCGGCAATAAACGGAACGAGAGTTACATGGACAAAAATCGCGTTTTCACTGCCCTCCTCATTTCCCATCTGCCGAATCGCTTCCATAAACGGAAGGGATTCGATGTCACCGACAGTTCCTCCGATCTCGACGATCAAGACGTCAGGTTTTTCTTCTTCGGCAACGACTCTGACAGCCTTCTTGATCTCGTCAGTAATATGCGGAATCACCTGGATCGTCTTGCCTAAATAATCGCCGCGCCTTTCTTTTTCAATCACAGACAAGTAAATGCCTCCGGTCGTCCAGTTATTCGCCTGGGTCATTTTGGCATTGGTAAATCTTTCGTAATGACCGAGATCGAGATCAGTTTCCGCTCCGTCGTCGGTTACAAAAACCTCGCCGTGCTGAAATGGCGACATTGTTCCGGGGTCGACATTTATGTACGGATCGAGCTTCATCAGTGAAACCGTTGCGCCGCGGCTTTCAAGCAGACATCCGATCGAACTCGCTGCCAGTCCCTTGCCCAGACTCGAAACTACACCGCCGGTAACAAATATGTATTTCGTTTTTCTCTCAGTCATTTTTATCCCCTTCTTGATCATTCCCAACCGATTTTCCAACGCCTTGTTTCTTATTATAGCGTCCTTTCTTAACTTCGTTAACCGCTTCTTTACCCTTGGCCTCGCTTGGATTTAACATCTCGCTCAATGTTTCGAATCCCGCCCCAAGCATTGTTTTGCTCCTGCCGGCTTCTTTTTCGAATTCTGCCTCCGTCGATGTCCGCGGTATGCTCAAGACCTTTAGGCCCATAAGAACCACAAGTGAAAGCAGTACCAAAAAGCCCAATCCGATCCAGTCACTCATATTTTAAAACAGCGAATAACCGCAACCATCCACAGATCAGTTTCCAGTGAGCAGCGCCTCGACTCTTTCAAGATCGAGCCTTGTATCAACTCCGATCGAGCCCTCACTTACCTCGACAACCAGGATCTTTGCTGCCATATCCAGCGCGCGGAGCTGTTCGAGCATTTCTGTTCTTTCCAAAAGACTTGGCTGTGCCCCCGTAAACTCAAGCAAAAACTCTCTTCTGAAAACATATAGACCGGTGTGTTTTCTAAACCGTTTGAGCAATTCCTGATCCGACCTAAGAGCATTCTCCAGACTTCCAAACTCGCTTACCGCCTTCCTCGGATATGGTATCGGAGACCTTGAAAAATATAGAGCGTAACCGTTTTTATCGGAGACCACCTTTACCACATCCGGACTAATGACATCTTGAAGATCGCTGATCATTTCGCACGTAGTTGAAATATCGGCTTCCTGATCCTCCAAGATCCCGGCTACTGCTTTATCGATCGTTTGTGGCGAGATCAGCGGCTCATCTCCCTGAACATTCGCGATAATCGAACCTTCCGGAAGCGTTTTTGCTATCTCGGCGATGCGGTCACTTCCCGATTGATGCTCTTCTGACGTCAAGATTGCTTCACCACCCGCTTCTTTAACGACCCGCAGGATTCTCTCCTCGTCAGTGGCAACGATTGCCCGCGAAACGGATTTTGCCTCTCTAGTTCGCTCTAAGGTATGCAAAATCAATGGTTTACCGCCTAACGGCAAAAGCAGTTTTCCCTCTAGACGAGTAGATTTATACCTCGCAGGAATAATCGCAACAACATTTTTTTCAGGGTTTTTCCCGTGCGTTTCCACGGGATTAAAATCTATCGTGTTTCGAGACTTAATTCAAGAATGAAGATACTTTTTCACGTATCGGGAGATTTGGCAGACCCCTTTTTTTTAGCTACACTTCTCCCGTGGAAAATGAAAACATCGAGGCAGACGATCATTTGCCTGAAACGTCACAATATCAGATCAAACAAAAAGCCAACTATTCACCAAATAACCCGCCATGGAATTTTATTGCCGCCCTGGGGATATGGGTTCTCAGCGTCTTATTGATACTTGGGTTACCGGTGGTGTTTCTTACGCCTTACCTGGTCAGGAATAGGATCGTTCCGGTTCCGGGAGAAGACATGGAGGCCGCGATTCTGTCGGACCCAATGGCGGTAGCAGTCGCGCTTGGCGGTACTTTTCTTGCTCATGCCCTCACGATGATCGCTGCCTGGGTAGTGGTAACGAAATTCCGTAAAGAATCGTTTACGAAGATGCTCGGCTGGAAATGGGGCGGATTCAAAATGTGGCATGGAGCGCTGATCCTGGTTGCGGTTTACGCATTTGCGCTGGGGATGGCAAACCTCCTGGGAAGCTACGAGAACGACATGATGAAGCTTCTGAAGAGCTCCCGGATGGCGGTATACCTGGTAGCGATCTTAGCAACCTTTTCCGCGCCGCTCGTAGAGGAAGTAGTTTATCGAGGGGTTTTATACTCTGCGTTTCAAAAGACTCTTGGAGTAGCAGCCTCGGTCGTATTAGTTACCGTGATATTCGCACTGGTTCATGTTCCGCAATATTATCCCGATGCGGCAACGATCATATCGATCCTGGTTTTAAGTTTGGTGATAACTCTCATTAGAGTAAAAACCGATAACCTTTTACCGTGCATTGTCTTTCACTTCGTATTCAATGGAATTCAGTCGGTACTGTTGATCTTGCAGCCTTATCTGCCAAAAGCCGTTGACCCGTTACAGATCGAACAGGCATTCTTCTGGTATTTACGATAAAAAAAAAGAGACGGTCAACCGTCTCTTTTTGCGAGCTTTATCTTCGTTCCCCTAGTTAATTCGTTTAGACGAAACTTTTGTACGGGTTACCGGCCTGGATCTCGGTGCGGTTTGGGGTGTACGGGGCGCCATTCTCCTTGGTCTGGGCCTCGGCGGACTTACGCGCCTCGGAGCAGTTCCAGGCTGTCTCCGCGGAGTCGTTCTTGGATTAGATCGTCTTCCCGAAAATCGGGGTGTCCGCTTCCGTCGTGGAGCCGTTTCTCCGTCAATCGTTGTCGAGATCTTTCGCCGCCCGGGCCGTCCTACATTCGTCTTCCCGCCGCTTTCAGTATTTGGAACCACTGGCCGATATGTGTTAGAGCCCGAATCATGATTCCTTCGGCCCGAATAACTCTGCTGATAATAGTAGCTTCTTACCGCAAGATCATAATAGTAAATATTTCGGCTGAGCCTAAAACCGTATGGCGATCGCCCACTGTAGCCAAATGGTAGGTAGCAATAAAAGCCCGTTCGCGGATCAAACGCCCAGACCCCTGAACCAAAATAGGTGTTTCTCTGATTGAAAGCAGAACTACCAAAAAGACTCCTTTTAACGCTCTTCCGTTTCAGACGGGCATTTGCTTTCGCCAAACCCTTTGCGCGTTCACGGCTCCACGCTTCAAAGGCGTCTCTTTCACTCCGCTTAAACTTCGTTTGTGCCAAGGAAGTTCCGCTCACAAACACGCTCTTGCCCTTGCCGAGTTTTTTTGCGCTGAGACTTCCTACCCGCGCTATTCCTTTGCGAACCTCGATTCGGCTCGCTCCATCCGGCATAACATCAACGCGATAGACCCCTGACTTGATCAAGTAAAACCTGGAGGAAGGAGTCAAAACGGTTACATAAAAGTCTTTGCTCGCGTAAACTTCAAATATCGCGCTTCCCCGCGTGATTTTGAGCTGAAGATCATCCAAATCCGTTGTAGCAAATTCGAAGGAGGAGTTCTGGTCGATCCGCGCATATGATCCCGGATTTAATAGAATTTCCGCC
>JABDJV010000173.1 GCA_013003295.1 Pyrinomonadaceae bacterium
GGATTGATGGATACGGTGATAGACGACCAATCGGCGAAACAAGCAACCGGGATATTGGAAAAATACAAAAAGGATCTGGGAATCGATTACCACGCTTTTCGCACCAGAAAATCAGGTGCCCGTAAATTTATTTATTTTCATCTCCTGGTACCAGATGACTGGACAGTAAAAAAGGGGCACGATCTTGCTGAGGAGATCGAGTTGGAAATAGTCAAAACCGTGCCGCTTTCAGCGGTATTTGTTCATCTCGAGCCGATTGAGGACCCTGCTTCATTTGAAGACATCGAGCTCTTTCGACAGTAGAAAGCAACCCTTCCCTGTTAAGCGAACACACCCTTGAACGCATTGTCTACTCAGCTCGATCTACCCGTTTACAAACTACGCTGCCGAACTCGCGCACGCCCTAATGGTATCGGAAAAAACGTCTTCCCATTCTATAGTTTGTTCAAAATGAGGTTGTTTTAGTGGTTTTCTGTTTGCGTTTTGGAAGTCAATACCCCATCATTTCCATTCCGTTTTTGCGGCCTAACGAGATGCTAGGCTACAACTAATTATGATCGAACCAAAAAACATTAGAAACATCGCCATCATCGCTCACGTCGACCATGGAAAAACAACCCTGGTTGATGCAATGCTCCGGCAATCAGGCACATTCAGCGATCATGAAGAAATCCAGGAACGCGTGATGGATTCGATGGACCTTGAAAAAGAGCGCGGGATAACCATAATGGCCAAGACGACGTCCGTCAGATTTGGCGATCACAAGATAAACATCGTCGATACACCCGGCCACGCGGATTTTGGCGGCGAGGTCGAACGTGTTCTAAAAATGGTTGATGGCGTAATGCTCCTTGTAGATGCTGCCGAGGGATGTTTGCCGCAAACACGGTTTGTACTCAGAAAAGCATTGGAATTAGGGCTGCCATCGATCATCGTGGTCAATAAGATCGATCGGCAGGATCAGCGCGCCGAAGAAGTCGTGGACGAGATCTACGACCTGTTTATTGATCTTGGCGCGGAGGATGAGCAAATTGATTTCCCGATCCTCTACGCGGTCGCGAAAGACGGCATTGCGAAACGATCAATGGAGGATGAATCCGATAACCTCAAACCGATTCTTGATCAGATCGTCGAAACAATTCCTGCGCCAGAGCCGATTCGCGATGATTCTCTGCAGATCTTGATCACAAATATTGACTACAACGAGTACATTGGGCGGATCGGGGTCGGGCGAATCTTTTCCGGTACGATAAAAAAGAATGAGGAAGTGGGTCTTTCCAAACGCGATGGAAGTTTAGAAAAAATTCGTGTTCGCGAACTTTTTGTCTTCGAAGGCCTGGAAAGAAAAAAGGTGGACGAAGCGGGAGTTGGCGAGATCATTGCGATCGCCGGATTTGAAGATATAAACATCGGCGAGACAATTACTACTTATGACAATTCCCAGCCGCTTCCAATAGTTGCAGTTGACGAACCAACGATCTCGATGGTCTTTGGTGTAAACAACTCACCGTTTTCAGGTCTCGATGGAAAATTTGTAACCTCGCGCCAAATCCGGGACCGCCTTGAAAAAGAGCTACTTGGAAACGTAGCTTTACGCGTTGAAGAAACCGATTCAAAGGAGCGATTTAAAGTTTCCGGACGCGGCGAGCTTCAACTCGCGATCCTGATCGAAATGATGCGTCGTGAAGGCTATGAACTTCAGGTTTCAAAACCGGAGGTGGTCACGAAAACCGGGCCGGATGGCGAGACGCAAGAGCCGATCGAGCAGGTCGTAATTGATGTGCCGGAAGAGTTTATCGGCGTCGTCACGGAGGCGCTAGGGCGGAGAAAAGGGCAAATGTCGAAGATGGTTAACAATGGAACCGGGCGTGTCCGTCTTGAATACGAGATCCCTTCCCGGGGATTGATCGGCTTTCGCGGCGAGTTTCTGACCGAGACAAAGGGCACCGGGCTTCTCAACACGATGTTTCTGCGTTTTGACACCTGGAAAGGCGAAATGAAATCGCGCCCGACCGGGTCCTTGATCGCCGACCGCGTGGGTGAAGCGACGACCTACGCATTATTTAATCTTCAGGAACGCGGAACGATGTTTATACGCCCGCAAACAAAAGTTTATGAAGGAATGATCGTCGGCGAAAACGCACGTGCGGTCGATCTTGATGTAAACATCATCAAGGATAAGAAACTGACAAATATGCGTGCCTCCGGTTCCGATGAGGCGATGAGGCTTGTTCCTGCGAAAGAACTCACGCTTGAAGAAGCGCTCGAGTTTATTGCCGATGATGAATTGATCGAAGTAACTCCAAATGCTATTCGCTTGCGAAAGAGTATACTACAGGCGAATATGCGGCCGAAGAAATGAACAAACACGTTCGATCAACCCGGATTGGCGAAACAGGTGGTGAAATCTTGCGCCAGAATATTGAAAATACTTCGCTGCTTCGGCCGGTCGCCGGACTGTAGGCAACTGGCGGTATCGCGCGGGAAGCCTTTCGACGATATTGCGATGATATAGAGAAGACTGGATTCTACCTTTAGACTAGCGGCTAAGTTTAGCCAATCCGATTCTTGGCGTTGTTAGTATTTCAACTGTTCCAACAGCATAAACGTCTCCTCTGGCTGTTACTGCAATCGATTTTACGCCGCTGGTCGTCGATCCGAAACTGACGTCGGTGCTGCCATTGGTTCCCCAACTTGAATCCAGGGAACCGTCTTCGTTAAATTTTCGCAGAAGAAAGTTTCCCATACGCAAACCACCCGCAAATATTCCGTTGCGCCTTGTTGCCACTATTGAAAACGCGTGCAATCCGTTGGTGATCAAGATTCCGCCGGTGCTTGCGCTGGTAATGGCGCCTCCTCCGAAAGAGTCATCGGTTGATCCGTTGCTCATATATTTTGCGATTGTAAATAGATTCGGCGCGATCCCAGAACTTCCGGCGGCGTATATCACTCCATGCGAGTCAATCGAAATGTTGTGCATCTTTGCATTTGTTAGGGGCGTGATCACCGTACCATCGTTGCCAAATGAGCGATCCAACCTGCCGTCGCTTCGATATTTTGCTAACGCGAAGTCCCCGCCGCCAGACTGAGTAAGGTTAACGGTGCCGCCAAGAACGATTCGAGTGCCGTCGAAACGAATCGAATTTGCCGAATCATTGATACCAATGTCGGTCTCCACGGTGCCGTATGTTCCGAACGAGGAATCAATAATTCCGTCTGAATTAAAGCGCAATAAGGCGAAATCAAATGAGTCAGGAGAAGGAAATGGATATAGACGGCTTCCCGCTGCGAGTATTTTGCCGTCGCCGGCAATTCTTATTGCTGATAGTTCGTAAAGCGTAATGGGAAGAGAAACCCCGTTTAATCCGAACGATTCGTCGGGTGTGCCATCAGGATTGAAACGGTGAATTGTAGACCCTATGAATCGATGCCTGGCCGCCACAACGATCTTCCCATCAGGCTGAATCGTAACGTCTCGTGCGCTGCCGCCCGGATAGGTCCTGACCACACCGCCGACGCCGAATGATTGGTCGAGATTGCCGCGGCCGTCATAACGAAGAAGTAGTACAAATTTTACGCCTGGCAGAAACGGATCGATCGTACCGGCTACGATGATCTTTCCATCTTGCTGAATCACGATCTTGCTGGCGCTCAAACGCATATCAGTTGAAGGTGACGGTACCGCCGGAAATGTTAGTTTTCCGCCCTGGCCAAAACTGCTATCCAAACGTCCGCTTCCGGTTCCTGTTTTCTCGAAGGCAAGAGCAGAAACCCCAAGAGCGAACAATATAAAAATTGGAATCAAAAATCTCATCGTTTTCCCCATACTTTTCCTTTTTACCCAAGCAAGTTTCTGTCGAAATCAAGCGGCTTTCTCTTTTATCTTAAACCCCAATCTCCCACTTGCCGATAGGGTCGCCGGCGCGTCGACGCCCGATGCCATATGTTTCACGCGGAGGTCTCGGGTGAAGAAGAGGTTGGGCTTCAACCTAAAAGCACCCGAGACCAGCCGAGTTTTGGAATGTCCCGAAAAACATGCCAAAACCAAGGATTCGTGACCGGATCGGTTCCATACGCGGAGAAATTCTACGACCCAAAACGGATATTTAGTTACGGCATCGGATCGCATTGACACAGAACCTGGGTCGGGAAACAAGCAGCATTTGCCCCTAGATCAGTTGCTGACCCGCTACAACAATTGTTTGCAAAGTTTCCTCCGCAAGTTCCTATGTTCTGGCACCCGGTAAATCCCGGAGCGTTAGCTAAGGTCACGCCAGGAACACAACAGTGATTACCCGCAAAACAGGTTAACCCTGGACAACAAGGACTCCCGCAACCTGAAAAAGATCCGGTCAAACAAGATTGAGCTACCGCCGCCTCAGGCGCGATCAACGACGAAACTACGGGCAAGGCTACAATCGATGCAAAACCAACTTTCTTAATAACCTCTCTTCTGGAGGTACCCTCGAAAAAGTCGCTGCGAGGCTCTTCAAGCAATCCGTCTCTGGAAAGTTGGTCAAGCGCAAGACGGACAAAATCCTCGCTGATCAAATTCTTGAGCTTTTTGCTCATCTGATCACTGATTTCTAGCGCTGTTCGATGTCCATCACACAGTTCCCAAACAAGTGCCGAAGTTTCGTTTAGGCAATACGCTTTGTTTTCTGTTAGATCGTAAACAAGAGTTTCGTCGTCAAGTTTTTGGACGACTATATTTTCTTTCCTGGCTTTCGGTTTTTCCATATTTCTCCTTTTGATTTTTTTTTTGGCGAACCTGATTCGCACTGATCAAACTCGTTTAGGGACACACTTACTTCGTGCGTGTTTCTGCATTCCTTTCGTGTAAATCGCGGGCACATTTCCCCCGTTTATCGGTCGCTTCCACTTTCGGTACTGAGACAACATTATTCTTGTGGAATCAAAAATGGTTTACCCTTTTTCGGAACACTCGTAGCCATTTTCTTGCCTCCCGGCGTTTTCCACGGAATGCCATAGAAAAGTCCCGCACTGGGCATCGGAATAAGGCGCTGATCAAGCGAACTCCCGCCTGCGGGGATCTCCATATCGATGAGATATGCACCCCAATGAAGGTTGATATTGCCGCTTGTCTGCTCGGGATGTTCTTGTGGAAACCCGTTGCTGCCGACCGTCCAGCGAAACGTTCTTACCGTCTCACTGCCGCTTCTGAGGTCGCATTTCCACTCGCCGGTTTGGCGCTCCATATTCGGATTTCCGTTCGAACCGTTTCCGCGCCACTCGATCGGAAGATTTATCCAGTAGTGATAAAAGCCGATGTATTTGGTGGGCTTTCCGCTTCGTTCATACTTTGCTTTATCACCGCGCATTGACGCATCTTTTACATGACCTTTGTTTACAAACTTCACGCGCTGACCATTTACAAAACAGCGAACGTATGGGATTCCGGAAAAATCTATGCTGTTCAGATTCTCGTTTTTGGCGATGTTGAAATAAATATCGACATTCCCTTTAAGCGTCGTTCCTTTTTTTATCTCGTGGTAATCGTCTTTTACGTAGCCGCTTCCTAAACTGGGGCGCAAGTAAAGGAAGGCGACTGGTGCTTCGGCATGCCTATGAATATAGAAATCCGAAACGCCCGGAACTCCTCCTGGACGAATTTTCTTGGCTTCCCTGACATCGATTTTGTAGGTACGGAGAAGTTTTTCTTTATCTGTGTCACCGTTTACGGCAAACACCCGCACATCATATTTCCCGGAACTTTTAACAACAATTGTCTCGGAGCGCCCACACCAGCCGCCCGTTGTTGTCGACATATAGTCGTCGTCGGGGCTGTTTTTGATTCTTGGAACCGAACTATCACCTTTACGA
>JABDJV010000191.1 GCA_013003295.1 Pyrinomonadaceae bacterium
AAACAACACCGTTCCCAAAACCGAAACCGTAAACATATTTACGTATTCGGCCATAAAGAAAAGCGCGAATTTTAGCGCCGAATACTCGGTATGAAATCCGGCAACGATCTCGGTTTCCGCCTCCGGCAAATCAAACGGAACCCGGTTTGTTTCTGCGAAAGCTGCGATCAAAAATACAAAAAACCCAATAAACTGCGGGATGATAAACCATCTAAACGGTGAATCGATCTGCGCCTGGATGATCTCATTTAGGTTCAATGAACCGGCAAGCAAAACCACGCCAATGATAGAAGCGCCCATCGCCAACTCGTAAGAGATCATTTGGGCCGACGAACGGAGTCCGCCGAGAAGGGAATACTTCGAATTTGAAGACCAGCCGGCAAGGGCGATCCCGTAAACTCCAACTGATGTGATCGCCAAAATATAGAGCACCCCGACGTCGATCCGGGCGATCGTCAACGGCATGTCCATTGCCCTTGGCGCAAGCCAGGCAACGGCCGCTCCCAGCAAAGGAATCCCCTCGACCATCGGAACAAGCGAGCCCAACGGGTCGTCGATCTTTGGTCCAAATGGATAAACGACGATCGGCATTAATGCACAAGTCAGCGCTACAAAAGGAGCTAAGAAATATATAAACTTGGTCGATTTATCGGGAACAATATCTTCCTTGAAGATAAACTTAAAGAGGTCAGCAAACGGCTGCAAAAGTCCCCAGGGGCCGACACGGTTTGGCCCGATGCGGCCCTGAATCCAACCGAGGATCTTTCTTTCCGCCAAAACGGTGTAGGCGACGATCATCAAAACGCCCTGAAATGCGAGAAGAATTGCCACGCTGATGACAATAAAGGGAAATGATGTTTCTAAAATAGATTCCATATTGATCAAATGCTATTTTTGCTCGACCGTCTCCACTTGAACCGAAGTTTCTTCTTTGTGTCCGTTTCCGTTTTCCTTCGCGCTTCCGTCCAAATTAAACTGCTCCAGCGGCGACACCAGTAAACTCTCCGGTTTTGGGTTTCCATTTGCAAGCAAATGAAACTGACGTGTTTTTTCGGTCATGGTAGTTAACTTAAAGAGCTTGTGTCCGACCTCTGGCATTTCGCCAATTTTCTCGGCATCAGCCGGAAGATTCTCGACTTTTTTCCGGACCCTTGCAAGCATTGAAGTCAGATCGCCGCTTTCGGAGACCTTATAGTTAGCTTTTACCGGGTTCGACTCATCTTTAAGGTTCGGATAGCCCAAACCGCTATAGGCGCTTATATCCTCGGTTAAACGGCGAAAGACTGCCGAAGCCGAGAAATTGTAACCAAAATCCGTTCCCAGTGCCCGGGAGATCAGCGATGTGATCATCCAATCGGGCTTCGATTGATGAACCGGTTCGATCGCCTTTCTCACTCGCTGAATAAAACCCGTATTGTTTGTATAAGTGCCGTCTACTTCGGCAAAACTTGCTGCCGGCAAAACTACATCCGCAAGCTGGGTGGTTTCGGTTTCGAAAAGCTCCTGAACGACTACGAAATCTTTTTTCGCCAGCGGCGAAGCATCCTGCAGGCTTCCACCGATAAGCAGGGCCTTTGAATTCGTGACAACCTCTTCGAGCGGCTTCCGTCCGGGCATCATGTCGTTTGCACCGACCGAATTGTTATAGAGAGGTAACGGATGCAGGAGAGCTCTCCGGCTTCCTGAGCCAAAATCTTTCGCTGAGGCAGCTACAATCCCCTGGGCATCCGGTGATAGATCGCCACCGACGGCAATAATCAGATCTCCCTCGGTCGAATTCAGGGTTTCCCGCAGCAAAGCCATCTCTGCCGGATTGACACCGAGCGCTCCTATTGCAGCTTCATCATTGCTTGTTAATGCCAGAGCAAATGCATCCAATGAACCGGGATTGATATGAATAAACTGCGTCGCCGAAGCCGTAAGCCGAATTGGCACTTCATTTACGATTATTAGGTTTGCTCCGCCGTTCTTAACCGCCTGGCGCATCTGCTTGGCGGTGAAAGTCTGCTCTTCTTCCGGCTCTCCACCGATCAACAGGATCGTTTTTGCATGACGAATTTCTTTATGGGTGCAGAGCGGCGCGCTTAAATTGTCAAAAAACGGCGCAAGGTCGTATGCATCCGATACTGCGTAATTATCCGTTCCGACCGTATCCGCGGCAAAGCGCTTCAGCGTGAATATTGCTTCATTTGTTAAACGCGGACTCGCGACGACACCAACCTTGTCTCCCGCTTCTTTGAATTTCTCCGCGATGAATTCGATAGCGCCGTCCCACGTTGAAGGAATCAGCTTTCCACCTTTCTTGTAGCGTATCAAAGGCGTTTTCAAACGGTCCGGATGATTGATGAATTCGTGTGCAAAACGAGCCTTCACATCGAGGAATTCACCGTTTAAGCCGTCGACATAGCGGTCCCGCGCGACAATTCTGTGAACTTCGCCAGACCGGGATCCGATGCTCAACTGCATTCCGTCAGAACTATATGCGTCGGTTGTGATCGTCTGATCCAATTCCCATGGGCGCGTTGCATGTCTGTAAACCCCATCAAGCAAAGTGCCCGTAGGACAAACCTCAACACAATTTCCGCACTGAGAACAATCTAGCCAGCCGCCGTAAGTTCCGATTACCGTGCTTGCACCGCGGTTTCCGGCTTCGATCGTGTCTTCACCCATCCATTCAGAGCAAACCCGTGTGCATCTTTTGCAAAGGATACAGCGCTGCTGGTCGTTCGCGACCATCGGCGATAGAAATTTTTCGGGGTGTGCGGTTTTTGGCTCAACGAACCGTTCTTCAACATCACCCCAATCGAAAATGATCTCCTGCAATTCACACTCGCCCCCGCGGTCACAAACCGGGCAATCGAGTGGGTGGTTGGCAAGCAGAAACTCGCCCATTGCGCGTTGGGCCTTTTCGATCTCCTCGCTTTGAGTAGTAACCACCATCCCTTCACTAACAGGGATCGAACAAGAGGCCTGAAGCTTTGGCATCTTGTCTATTCGTACTAAACACATACGGCAAGAAGCCTGGAGCTCGAGGTCACTGTAATAACAAAATGATGGAACCCCGAATTCGTTCTTATTACAGGCATCGATCAGCGGTGCGCCTTCTTCAACCTCAAATTCCTGCCCATTTATGGTAATTTTTACTAGTTTTTCTGACATTATAATTCAGTTTAAAAACGAAAACCTATTCCTCTTCACCCGTTTTGTCATCAGCCTTCGCCTCTTTTTTCTTGGCTGCAGTCTTGGTTGCCGGTTTTTTTGCAGGCTTCTTTCCAACCTTTTCTTCTACTTTTTCGTCAGTTTTATCCTGTTTCGCCGCACCCGCTTTCGTTTTCTTTTCTGAAGCTTCAGCTTTTGGTTCTTTTTCCGCTGCTTTTGCCTTTGTATCCTTTGCTGCCGTCGCTTTCTTTTTTGCTACTTTTGGTTTTGCTACTTTCGGTTTCTTTTCTTCAGTTTTTGCCGGCTTCACTTTTGATTTTTTCGGTTTTGCTATTTTTTGCTCGTCTATTGCTTTCTTCATTCTAAGCGCTCTCAATCTCCTCGCGCTCAGACGAGACTTTCCATAGCTTCCGGCAAATATCTTTCCGCGTTTTGTCTTTTTATCGCCTCTACCCATTTATTACTACTCCTATTAAATCCTTGTATTATTTATCTTCACTTTCGACTTTTAAATTGTATGCTGACGCCTGGAACGAATTCGAATCGTCATCATCATCGATCCCTTTGAGGCGCTTCTTTCTAAGATCCAGGAAAAATCTATCCGATCGATACCACATATCGTACGCGATTAGCGTCATTGCAAGATATGTTCCCGTTTCCCAAAGGCTCGCCCGGTCTCCAAACAGCTGGTATGCAATCGAGAGGATCACAAACATCGATACGCTTGCTTTAAATGCTATCCGATGAAGCGTTCTGTCCGAGAACATATTCTTCCTGTCCTCCCGTGATTCCGGAAGAAGCTGCCAAATGAACAACGAAAGAAACAAAAAGGCTATTAAAATTTCAAAAACCGCAAACGTATAAAGCATTCCCAACGCGGCACTTCGTGGAACTCCCAAGGTTTTAAAGTAGTTCGCAACCTTGTTGTCGTAGTTTATTCCAAACCAACCCTTTGGCAGGTACGGTTTGATCTTGTAAACAACTTGGCCCTCCTGATCGACAACGCGCCCCTTGGTCGACCAATTTTCAAGATTCAGCTCATTCTTCCCATTAAAAAACTTGTCAAAACCATTCAACCCCCAGAAAATGCACCAAAAAAGAAGGATCAAGGTTATTAGGTTGAGCCGATGGTCGAATAAATATATCAGTGATTTCATCCTAAAATTCCTCCTTAATAAGATGAAGCCTGAACGGAAAAATCGCTGTCCGTTTCGCCATCTGCTTTACGCTTTCGCATCTCGATAAAAAACTGATCGGTGCGGTACCAAAGATCGTATGTTACCAGTGTCATCAGCAAAAATGTCCCGTGTTCCCATACTTCGGCTCGATCGCCAAAAAGGATATCTCCGGTTAAGAATGCGATGAAGATCCAGATGCTCGCCTTAAAGATAAGTCGGTGGATCGTTCGGTCTTTAAAGAGATTCACCTCCGACTCGTCATCCGGCTTGCCGCTTTGAAATTGTTTGAGAAAGAGCCAAAAAAATAAAAATGCCAACGCGATCTCTAAAATTGCAAAAAAGTAGAGAGAAACCGTCGCAACCGACCGCGGCAGATTCAGGCGGTCAAAATAGTTTGCAAACTTGTCGTCGCGGTTGACTCCGTACCAACCGATTTTCTGCGAAGGCTGGACCGTATAAACGACCTTGCCGTTTTCATCGACAAGTGCCTGCGTCGCCGCGCTCTTGTCCAGATTCGGTTCGGATTTGCCGTTAAAAAATTTGTCAAAACCATTCAGTCCCCAGAAAAAAGACCAAAACAGGAACAAAATCGTTATCAGATTGATCTTTTGGTCAATCAAATAAATGAGTTTCTTCATTTGCAACTCCGGTAACTTGGATTCAAGATTCAAGATTCAAGATTCAAAATTCAAGAATCAAGATTTACGAATCAATTTCAATTACGCAGTCTACTCCGACACTACTTTTGTAACCGTTAAGAACCCGAAATCTTAAATTTTAGATCTTAAATCTTAAATCCTATTGCCCGTCTCGCAATAAATGCTTCTTAAAATCTTCCGGAAAGCGCTTCACGGCGCTTTGAATTGGCCATGCAGCAGCATCACCTAGCGGACAAAAGGACTTTCCTTCGATGTTGTCCGAAATATCCAATAGCAACTGGGCGTCCTCAGGGCGTCCGCCTCCAGCGGCAATGCGGTTGAAGATCTTTACCATCCAATCGGTCCCTTCACGGCAGGGTGTGCACCAGCCGCAGGATTCGTGCTTGTAAAACTCGGTCAGGTTTTTGGTTGAATCCATTACATCGACAGTCTCATCCATGACAATGAAGCCGCCCGAACCAACCGCTGAACCGCCCTCAACCAAGCCCTCAAAATCGAGGGTCACACGCTTTCCGATGATCTGGTCGGCGTTCATAATATAAACCGAGGACCCGCCCGGGATGACCGCTTTTAATTTCTTATCGTCACGCAGCATTCCGCCGCAATCTTCCAATATGAATTTCTCCATATCGTCGTAACCCATCGGAAGTTCGTAGACGCCGGGCTTTTTAACATGGCCCGAAACGGACCAGAGTTTTGTTCCGCCCGATTTTTCCGTGCCGATCTGCTGCCACGCCTCGCCGCCCATTTCGATGATCTGCGGAACCGCGGTCAGGGTTTCGACATTGTTCACCACCGTGGGGCACGCATAGACACCTTCAACGGCTGGGAAAGGCGGTTTCATTCTTGGGTGGCCCCGCTCGCCTTCAAGCGAAGAAAGCAATGCGGTTTCTTCACCGCATATGTATGCACCTGCTCCCGTATGTGTGTAAAAATTACACGTGAAATCGCTTCCAAGAATGTTTTCGCCAACAAGGTTTGCAGCCTCGGCTTCCTCGATGGCCCTGTCCATAATGTCGATCAGATACTTATATTCGCCGCGGAAGTATATATAGCAAGTTTCAACTCCTAGGGCGAAGGCGCCGATGAGCATTCCCTCGATCAGTGCATGTGGGTCGCGTTCGAGCAGATAACGGTCTTTAAACGTGCCGGGTTCTGATTCATCGGCATTGCAGACGATATATTTTGGCTTTGGCGAATCTCTCGGAACAAAACTCCATTTCATTCCGGTCGGAAATCCCGCACCGCCTCGTCCGCGAAGCGAAGATTTTTTTACCTCGTCAATGATCTCATCAGAAGTCATATTCATTGCCTTCCTCAAAGATTTATATCCACCGTGTTCTTCATACACCTTTAGCGTGTGCCCGTCTTTAACGTGCATTAGCTTTAGTTGTAAAGGATCACAGCCTATTGCCTTGATTTCCATAAATCTATTCGCCGAAATTAACCTGATTTATCTCAAACATTTGTCCGGGACCGTTTTCTTCCCAATACCAAACCGTAACAACACCTTGATCACTGCCGCAGCAGGAAACAGATATGTTCTCCAAATTTTCTCTTCCGATCCTGGTTGCAAATTCCGATGCCTTGGCGAACAACTTGTCCCAGGATTCCCAGGAGCTTTTAAATACCTCGTATTTCAAAACGGAATTCATTATTTGGTCAGCTTCTCCTTTTCAATCTTTTCAGGAGGAATTCCATTGTCATAGTTCATTCTCAGATAAAGTGTAAATTGAACGACCGGCTCAATGCCTATCGGATTGATCACCTGGTCAAATTTCTCAACACCTATCGGTTCGTAATAAAAAGTCGAACTCTTTCTTTGCTGAACTTTTACCCCTTTTCGCCTGTTTACGGTCGCATTGCCAGTTTCAAACGCGCGGTAACTCTGATATCTCTCCGACGGATAATATGCACCAAATGTTTCTCGCGACAAACCGACTGGCTTTAGCGTTACGCCAAAAAGCTCTGTGTATTTCTCTTTCTTTCTGACAATCAGTTTTGCCGCTTCCTGAAATAATCTCTCTTTTACTGCGCTAAAATCGCTGACAATATAATCAACTTTTATCAAGTCAGATATACCTTCTTTTGCCGCATTGGCGACGATTTGCCGAAACAAGTCACGCTGTTTATATCGTATTGCAACGTTTTTCTTCGTTTCATATCCAGCAGCGACCTCGGTTGCTTTGTTTTTTCTTACGCGAAAATCGTAAATCCGATTCTGCGTTATAAAATCAACAAATATGTCATCTTTTGTTACACCTAAACCGCTCAATGAAGACGTAAAGTTTGAAATCTTATTATCAACTATCTGGTTGCTTTGGTTGGCGGTCAATGCTTCATCTTTGACCGCAAAAACGACTACATAGGCGTCTGCTTTAAGATTCAACAAAACACTCGCTTCGATCGAATACCTGCTTTTGTCATCTTTATCGGACAAGTTTCCCGAGCTGGTAGTCGGTGCTTTGTTGCCCTGGTAGTAACCCTGATTTCCATAAATCCGATTGCCGGTTTCCTGGGCGACACAAATTGAATTAACAAAGAACAAAAGACCTAAAGTTAAAAATACTTTTTTCATATTTACCTCTCAAAATCTGGATTTTCTAAATACTTTTAGACTTGTTCCGAAGAACGCAAAATCTAGAAAGTCTTGCATTTAGTTCCAAACTTGAAGGGCGAGATTTCAACAACGTGTATTCCCGCAACAAAATATGAAATTTTCAATTTAATCTAACGCATCCAGCATTTTATCAACCTTTTCTATCGTCAAATCTTCGTAGTAATCAAATCCTACCTGTAGCATCGGTGCCGTACCGCAGCTTCCGAGACATTCCACCCGGGTAACCGTAAATTTCTCATCTTCCGTGGTTTCGCCCGGTTTGATCCCAAGCTTGTCGCAAATATGTCCGGTAATCTCGGGCTCCCCCATTATTCGGCACGATAGTGTTTTACAAACTTGTATGTGATGTTTACCGATCTTCTTCAGGTTAAACATCGAATAAAATGTCGCCGTTTCCCAAACGTCGGTTACCTCCAGGTCCAGAAATTTCGCAAGGAAATTAATGCCGGGATTATCTAGATAGCCTCGTTCTCGTTGAATTACAAAAAGAAGCGGGATCAATGCCGAGCGCTGCCGCCCTTCAGGGTATTTCCCGAGGTGCGATCTCATCTCCTCGACAACTTCATCCGAAAACTCGGCGATCTCGTCGGTTTTTACTACCTTGTTTGTATAGTCAGTTGCTACTGATGCCATATGCCAGTGGGCAGTGAGCAGTGAAACGTAAACAGTTGGTCTTTCCGCTTACCGCTTCCGGCTAACTGCCTTCTCCATCTACCTATCAATTTCTCCAAGAACAATATCCAATGATCCAATAACCGCGACAACGTCAGCGATCAATTCACCCTCAACCATATCCGGAAGCGCAGAGAGGTTTACAAAGCTCGGGCCTCTAAAATGGACCCGGTCCGGCTTTGGTCCGCCGTTTGATTTCATATAAACACCGAGTTCGCCTTTTGAGGCTTCGATCGGCAAATAAACCTCGCCTTCGGGGACGTTAAATCCTTCGGCAACGATCAGGAAGTGGTGGATCAGTGAATCCATATGTTTCCGCATGTCGTCGCGGTCGGGAAGTACGACCTTTGGAGCGTCGGCTTTCGTCGGTCCCGGCTCCAATCTTTCAAGCGCTTGTTTTACGATCTTTTCGGATTCATAGAGCTCACGCATGCGCACCTTAAAACGCGCCCAAACGTCGCATCCATCTTCAACTGGGATATTAAAATCGTAAGTTTCATAACCGGTGTACGGATTGTGTTTGCGCAGGTCGAGCTCGACCCCGCTTCCTCGCAGGCACGGGCCGGTTAACCCCCAGCTGATCGCATCCTCTTTACTAATGATTCCAATTCCTTTCGTACGGCTTTGGAACAGTGTGTTGCCCGAAACCAATGTTTCAAACATGTCCATCGCATCGGGAAATCCATCCAGAAACTGCTTGCAGCGTCTCTCAAAGCCTGCAGGCAGATCCATCATCAGGCCGCCGATGCGGAAGTAGCTTGGCGTCATACGCCCGCCGGAAGCGGCTTCGATCAGATTGAGAATTTTTTCACGTTGCCTAAAACAGAAAAAGAATACGCTCATCGCGCCAATATCAAGCGCGTGAGTTCCGAGCCAGACCATGTGCGATGCGATTCGCTGGAGCTCGCACATCAAAACCCTGATCACTTGTGCTCTTTCCGGTATTTCGATCTCGAGGAGTTTCTCCGCCGCCATCACATAGGCCAGATTGTTGCCGAGCGGATTCAGATAATCCATACGGTCGGTGATGACGATGCCCTGCTGATATTTTTTGTATTCAAAGAGCTTTTCCATCCCCGTGTGGAGGTATCCGATATCGGGGACGGTTTTTACCACCAACTCACCATCGAGTATGAGTTCGAGACGCAAAACGCCGTGGGTTGACGGGTGTTGCGGCCCCATGGATATCGTCATTTGCGATTCCAGGGAATCGTCAAGGATATCCGCCGGGTCGGTTAGGTTATCTACAGCAACGCTCATATTTACAATAAAACTTAGGTCAAACTATAGGGCTCGTATCCGCGCAACGGATAATCTTTACGTAGCGCATGCCCGTCAAAATCCGAAGGCAGAAGTATTCTTCTCAGATCCGGGTGGTCATCAAATATGACTCCCAATAGATCATATGTCTCACGCTCGTGCCAGTCGGCTGTTTTCCAGATTCCGGTAACCGTCGGCACATTTGGTTCGTCCTCAGAAAGTAAAACTTTCAAACGCAGTCGATGGTAATGAATCGTGGAAAAAAGATGGTAATTGATCTCAAACCTTGGGTCGTCCTCCGGCCCCCGGTCTCCGCCGCACAAGTCAGCGAGCATATCGAAATCGTGTTGATCTTTCAGGATTTCACAAACGGCTACAATATTCTTAGCGTCGACGAAAACCGTTAATTCGCCAAGCGCCTCAACCGTATCAACTACCCAATCCGGGTTTTCACTCTTTAATTTATCTACAAAGCCGTTCAGTGCCTTTAAATCTGCCATATGTTATTTACGAAGATCTCCGTTTTTCGTGCCGCGACGGAACACTGTATGGTTTCTCCGGCGCATCGCTGGCAGCGTCTTCCAGTTTAGTCCCTTCAGTTACAGGAAGGGTGCCGGGAACGATCGACCGCCTCGATTCTTCTTCAAAGGTGTCGCGGCGATCCTTCACGGTTTCTTTCATAACTTTTTCCTGAAGCATCATGATCGCATGAACCAGCATTTCCGGTCTCGGCGGGCATCCGGGAATGTAAATATCAACCGGAACGACTTTATCGACGCCCTGAACGATCGCGTAATTATCAAAAACACCGCCCGAGGTCGCGCAAGCGCCCATTGAGATAACCCATTTCGGTTCCGGCATCTGATCATAGATCCTGCGAAGAACCGGCGCCATCTTTCTTGAAACCCGTCCCGAAACGATCATTACGTCGGCCTGTCTTGGCGACGCCCGAAACGTTTCAGCGCCAAACCGCGACAGGTCATTTCGAGCCGACACGCTGTTCATCATTTCGATCGCGCAGCACGCCAAACCGAACGTAGCCGGCCAAAGCGAGGATTTCCGAGCCCAATTAACCACCGCATCGAGCTTGACTGTAATTACATCGGGAAGCGATTCGAATATATCGTTTTCTAAACCCATTAAATCTCCGTGGCTTTACGC
>JABDJV010000172.1 GCA_013003295.1 Pyrinomonadaceae bacterium
TTGAGGCGTAAGCATAAACCGCTCAGTGTATATTGAGTCGTAAAGATCGTAATCCGTGACAGGTGCAACCGATATCCCGGCCTTAAACGACTTACTATGGGTCATCGCAAAAAGTGTCATATAACCGCCATAGCTCCAGCCCCAAATTCCGATCCGGGAGGGATCGACATAGGACTGCCTTTTAAGAAATCTGACCCCGTCTTCAATATCGAGCTGCTCGGTAACGCCGAGCTTTTTATAGGCCGTCCATGATTCTCTTTCACCCTTCCCGCTTGCCGAACGAGGATCACAAACCCAAATTATGTATCCTTTTTGAGCAAGCATTTGGTGGTACATATACCTGCTCCCGCCCCAACGATTGCGAACCTGCGGAGCATGCGGCCCACCATAAACAAATGTCAATACGGGATATTTCCTCGATGGATCAAAATTCGGCGGTTTGAGCATGTACGCCTCCATCTCAAATCCATCACGATTTCGCACCTTCATAAATTCCGGTCTAATAAGATTGTATTTGCTTAATAGTTCAACCTTATTCTCATTGATTACCTTTTCTACCGATCCATTTGCCCGGTGGAGTCTTGTCTGCGGGGGCGTATTGATGTCGCTCCATACGTTCACAAAATGAGTAAAAGTGGAATTAAACATCGCCCGATGGGAGCCTTCGCGTTTGGTCAGTCGCATCAAGCCGCTGCCATCGAGCCGGATTCGATAGATCTGCGGCGCGATCGGACTATGCTCCATTCCCGAGAAATAAACCAAATCATTCGACTGATCAACGCCATAAAAACCTCTGACTTCCCAATTGCCCTTTGTGATCTGGCGTATCAGCTTCCCGTTTGCGTCGTAGTGATAAAGATGATGAAATCCGCTTCGGGGACTTCTCCAAACAAATGATCCGTCCTTCAGCCAGTAAGGATTTCCGGGCGAATCTATCCAGGCCTTTGTTTTGTCCTGAAAAAGAGTCCTCATTTGCCGCGTCTCGGCGTTTACCGAATTCAGGTCGAGAAACGTCTGCTCCCGATTTTGTCCTTGGAAGATCACGTTCTTGCTGTCGGGAGACCAATCGACCCTCGAGATTAGAAAATCTTCCGGCTGGTACCGCGACAGATCGATAAATTTCACGGCCGGATTTGTTAGTTTAGAGCTGCCCGGGATCTTTATTCCAACCTTTCCAGCCTGCTTTTTGATCTGTTCTACAATTCCGGAGACTCTCTTTGCACCGTTTCCGGTAAAATCCTTTGCTTGATTCAAATATACGATCGCCAGTTTTACAGTTGGGTTCGGATCGCCCGCCTGCGGATAACCGACATCTTCGATCTTTTGATCGGTGACAGTATCATCCGCAAGAACAAACATCGGAACCATGGAATCATCGGTTTTTAGAAAAGTTATATATTTCGAATCAGGCGACCACCAATAACCTCGATTCTGTCCGCGGCCATAAAGCTCTTCCTCGTAAACCCATGCGAGGAAACCGTTTAATGTGTTTTTGGTTCCGTCAAAAGTGACCCGGTGTTCCTTTCCGCTTCCGATTTCAACAACGTATAGATCGTTGTCGCGGACAAAGCTAACCATCTTTCCATCGGGCGAAAAATCCGCCTCGAGTTCTTCGGCTTTATTGTTGGTCAAACGTTTTGACGATCTCGTTCGCGCGTTATATACAAAAAGATCCTCGCCCGAGCTGTATAAATAAGAGTTCGTTGTATCATTTTGCGCAATAAACCGTCGTGAGATCCTGGCCGCATCATTTTGAGACATCCCGGCGCTGACCAAACCGCGTGCGACTTCGGCGCTGTTGTAGATCACCTTTTCCACACCATTCTTAGCATTTACCTCAACGAGATTCATGCCTCCAGCGTCAAATTTTCGTTCGACAAAGGAGTTCCCATCTTTCGACCAGCGCATACCAAAGGTCGGCGAGCCGCTAAACGACAGGCGTTTTTGCGGATGATAGATCTTATCGATCGATAACTCTTCCTGCGCCAATGCGTATGATGAAAGCGCTAAGACAGCAATCAAAAGCCAAGTGGTTTTTCTCATAATCTTCTCTCTTTTGAACGTTTCTGAATTATCGTTTGAGTATAAACGAAAACAATTTCAAATTACTAATGATTCGCGCCGGACCGCAGGCGACCCGCCTGCAACAAATGCAAAGCATTTGAATTCCCTATTATGAAACTCGGTGGTAAGCACTACTAAAAAGCCAATCAGCAGCCGCCCTGACCAAATTCGCTCGCACCGGATTGTTGTGAATGTAATCAACCGTCCTGATGAAATGATCGTAGTCCCGTATATATCGATCAAAATATTCCTTGCTCCAGAATTTCCCTTTGCGATCTAATATCTTGTTTACTTCCTTGGACGTGTAAGATTTGATCGAATGCATGATCGAAGCTAAACCTTGGTCTTCACTTGGTCTAATTAGAATGTGAACATGATTTGGCATTATCACATAAGCAATCAACCGATATTTCTCGTCGTGAAAAAACTTCAGCGTGTCCTCAACCAATTCAGCAATACTCTGATCCTTCAGCCAACACGCTCCGTAGGATCCGTCCAAATACTTATCAACTTTTCTGTGATACTCAATTTCCGATATCTGATCTTGCTCAAGCTCTGTTTGCCACATCTCGATGACTTTCTTCGGCAAGGAATCTCCGAGTCTAAACGTTACGAATTGAACTATTTCCCCGCCATCGAAATGCGGCAAATATCCGCGGCCATACCAACCTTTTGGTTCTTCTTTGTTTTTCATGAATCTTACGTCGGAACGCAGGCGACCCGCCTGCAATGCGTGCGGAAGCACGCAACAATTGTCATCATCGATCCTAGTGAATTATCAATTTCGAACGCAATGCGTTCGGTGCAGGCGGGTCGCCTGCGGTCCGGCGTTAAGCTTTTGGATGGGCCTTATCGTAAACCTCGAT
>JABDJV010000221.1 GCA_013003295.1 Pyrinomonadaceae bacterium
GGTAAGCAGCGGCGAAATAAGGAAACTGGGGTGGTTTTCACTCGAGAATTTGCCCGCGATGAGTCAAAATCAGATCGAACTTTTGACAAGTGTCTTAGGAGAAGAGAATGGTTGATCTAGTACCAAAACAAGAAGCGGTTTTCAAAATACTTAATGACTCAAAGGCTTATCGATACGGGCATTTTGTTAGCGAAAAAGGTAAGCATACCTCCCATCATTTTCAGATCCCGATCGCTTTTCATTACTACGATAACGCACGAATTCTCGCGGTCGGCCTAAGCCGCAAGTTTCGTATGAACCGAAAGATCTCCAGCAAACTTCCGAAGGTTTCGATGATCAGTCCGAGTGCCGGGGTTATTCCGGTGGCATTTAGCATCAGGGAGGCGCTTAATGCGGAGCAGGTTTACTGGGCGGAGAATGAAAACGGCAGAAAGAAGTTTCCGGATTATGTCAGCGAGCGCGAGCTTTATCCCTGTATAATTGTTGACGATATTGTCAGATCGGGCTCAACAATGAAGGAAACGTTTAAAATGGTAAAGGAAGCCGGGCTAAAGATAATCGGCTGCGGCGTGATCCTGAGATTCAAAGGTGCCCCGGAAGAAATTGATGGGATCAGGATCGAATCGCTCACCGAATTCGATTGTCGTTCATACGATACCGAAGAAGAATGGAGGGCGGCCGAAGGAAACGATTCGCCGCTGGAAGAAATTAGATTCTGATCATTTCGCCAGGCTTTTGAGTTTTAGATGAAGTTCCCGGCGTTCTTTCAGAAGCCCCACAAACACCTCGCGCTTTCTGTAAAACAACCAGATGGCCTTGAACCAACCTTTTAGATCATACAATTCCTCGAGCGACTTTAGCGCTATAAATCCGCACAGGAAAGACATAGGGATCGATGCCAATGCAAATTCCCAGCCGATAAAGAAATAAAGGATTCCGGCAAGTACCACCCACGTCAGGGGCATAAAAACGATACCCGCAATGATTTTTACGGTTGAAACGATGTCGTCGACACCATGGTTTGTATACCTCTTTCCAAGGAAATTGATCAGCTGATAGGCAGGGAAATGCAGAATCCCGCCGACAACCGAAAGCGGGAGAAATATCAAAAGCAGCCATACCCTTACAAAGAAGTGCCGGAAGACGTACCAGAAAGGCTGGCTTGAAAGCGATAAGTTTTCGGGTTCGAGGCCGATCTCGCGGAGGCGTTTCTTGTAATTCGAGACCAAACCAGTTATCTCATCGCTTCCAATATTTTCCGGGTCTTCAACAGTTTCGTCTGAAAGGTAGTCGCGGACAAATTCGAATCGGGCCGACAAGGATTCCTCAAGATCGACGGTCTCGGTGGCCGAAAGGAAAAGATTAGCGGCCTCATTTGCCGTTTCGATCTCAGCCTCGCTTTCGGCGTTCAGCGTAACCTCGCGAAGCGAGTCTTCTATCTTCCCGGTCAGTTCCTTAACCGATTCCTTGGGCAGTTCGCCATCCTCGTCAAGAGCTGCAGGAACGACGTTGAAGGGCTTGCCAAAGTGCAAAAGCGCCTCGCTTCGAAATGTTGTTTTGTTTGTATAGTAAAGCCCAACGGGGACGATCCTCAGGTCTATCGGTTCGCTTTCCTGTTCGATCGATAAGGCGCCTAATGCGATTCTTGCAGCACCGGTTTTGATCGGCAAAAGCTTTGGTGAATTATGCGAAATGCCTTCGGGAAAAAGAGCAATTGCTCCGCCGCGCCTGAGCAATTCGTGGCTTGCTTCAAACGTCTTCATATTCTTTGAAACGTCGGCAGAATCGATCCGGCGGTAAACCGGCAGCGCTTCGACAAGCCGCAGGATCCAGGAGATCACCGGCATACTAAAGAGTGTGGATTTTGCGAGAAAAGATACCTTTCTTGGGAGTGCTACAAAGACGAGTGCGGGATCGATCAAACCATTTGGGTGGTTCATCACAAAGATCAGACCGTCTTTATACGGCACCTCTGACGCGTTCACGGTTTCGATGCGCCTGAAAAAAAGGCGCAAGGCGATGCTCACAACGGCGTGGATCAAACGCCGAAAAAATGAGCCCCGGCGATTGAAGATCATATCACCGAGGCGCAAAATTTTGATTTCAAATCGCATTCGAGTACGTAGCGCCGCCATCTTGGCGGCTGTCGTGAGACCGTCCCGGTCTCGAAAAAAAGAAGGAATGCTGAGTATTGGGCGCTGAAATAGCCGGAGGCCAGCGCTACATTCTATATTTCATGCCGGTTTGCCATTGCCTTGTCCATCGTCACCTCATCGACAAATTCGAGGTCCGATCCCACGGGCATGCCCATCGCAATTCTGGTGGTTTTTACGCCGAGCGGTTTTAGAAGCCTGGCAATGTAATTTGCCGTGGCCTCACCTTCGGTAGTTGGGTTGGTTGCGATGATCACTTCCGTTACTTCGACGTCTTCATTGTTTTCCGGCAGAAGCCGGGGAAGTAAATTTGCGAGCATTAATTCGTCGGGCCCAACACCTCGGATGGGAGAAAGCGAACCGTGCAAGATGTGGTAAAGCCCCGAATAGCTTCGTGTTTTCTCGATCGCGACGAGGTTGTACGGCTCTTCAACAACGCAAATCTGGGTTCTCTCCCTTGTTGCTGAACTGCAGAACATACAGGGATTCACATCGGTTAGATTGTTGCAAATCTCACAGAAAACGATCTTTTCTTTTACTTCCCGAAGCGCCGCGACGAAATTTTCCACGTCCTTATCCGGACGCCGAAGTATATGAAAAGCAAGCCTTTGAGCGGATTTTTGACCGATGCCGGGAAGGCGTTTGAATTCATCGATCAGTTTCGCAACGGGTTCCGAGTATTCAAGCATTCTGTGTAAAAAAGGAGGTTAGTAACGCGTGATCAGTAAACAGGATAGGACCCTTAATGAAAGAGACAAGATTGTCTTTAAGAAATTTCTTTCCCCCAAATCCTCTTGTCTCAAAACTCTCCACTAAAGTCCGAGTCCGGGAGGAAGCATTCCGCCGAGTTTTCCTTTGAGCGATTCTTCGATCTTGCGCCGGGCCTCATTGAGTGCAGCAACGGTCAGGTCCTGGATCATCTCGGTATCGCCGCCCTTTACGAGGTCATCAGAAATTTTGAGTTCCAAAACCTCAAAATCTCCGCGCATCTTTACACTCACGGCGCCGCCGCCGGCCGATGCATCGACCGACATTTCTTTCATCTCTTTGCCCATCTGCTCCTGCATTTGCTGGGCCTGTTCCATCATCGAATTTAAATCAAATCCACCTGGCATTTTCATATTTCGTACATCCCTTACGTTAAAATTAATGCTAAATTGTAGCTTGTAAAACGTGAAAAATATCATAGCATCCGCGCGATAAAATGTCTCGCATAGCCTCTTCACTGTAATTTGTACCCAAATCGACTCCCGACTGAAACAAAATTAAGAATCGGTATGTATAATAGATGCTTCAAAAAACAAAAAACACAATTAATTACTATGTCGAAACGAAAATCTTTTGTTGGGATCACTTTGATCTCATTGGCGCTTACTGCTTTTTGCGGGACGGCATTTGCGCAGGCTTCGGCTCCATACTTAACCGAGCCGGCGATTTCTCCGGATAATAGCGAGATCGCTTTTGTCTCGGGCGGTGATATCTGGACCGTGCCGAGCGCAGGCGGAACGGCCCAGATCCTTGTATCCCATTCTGCGACGGAAGGCAGGCCCGTTTATTCGCCGGATGGAAGCAAGCTGGCTTTTGTTTCAAATCGTACCGGAAACGGCGACATTTATGTTCTGGATTTTGAGTCAAATGATCTCAAACGGATCACCTTTAACGACACTTCCGACAATCTCGATGCATGGTCGCGCGACGGCAAGTGGCTCTATTTTTATTCTTCGAATCAGGATATATCCGGGATGAACGACATCTTTCGTGTACGGGCAACCGGCGGAACACCGTTGGCGGTAAGCAATGACCGCTACACGAATGAGTTTCACTCGTCTCCGTCGCCGGATGGAAGCACGTTGGCGTTTGCGGCCAGGGGCTTTTCAAATGGTCAATGGTGGCGAAACGGAAGGAGCCACATTGATGAAAGCGAGCTCTGGCACAAGCAGGGTGAAAATTACCGGCAGATCTCCCCTCGCGGAGCAAAACAGCAATGGACTATGTGGAGCCGGGACGGCAGCACAACCTACTGGGTTTCGGATAGAAGCGGATCGCAAAACATCTGGAGCCATACCCAAAACGGCAATGCGACGCAGATCACGAGATTTACAAACGGACGTGTGTTTTGGG
>JABDJV010000236.1 GCA_013003295.1 Pyrinomonadaceae bacterium
TTGAAAATCCGACCCCCCTTTTCTTGTATTTGCTTTTTATGAATTCGGAACCAAAATAATCTGCACTCGTCGGTTCTTATCCCGGTTTGCCCAGGTTGAATTGTCAACAACGGGCAGATCCGGGCCAAAGCCCTTGGCTTCGATCTTATCCTGATCAATTCCCTTAGAGATCATCTTATCGGAAACGGCTTGAGCACGTTCCTCGGTCAATAATTTTAGGGCTTCCGGTGTACCTTTGCTATCGACATGGGATTCGACAAAGATCTTGTAGTTGCCAGCATTCGCTATTGTTCCGGCCAGATTGTTTAGCTTGGTGTCTCCGTCTTCCGAAAAACTGCTGACGCGAACACCCGACCAATAATTTTCCGATAGAGTAAGCACGATCCCCCGGTCTGTCTGACTTACCGAGCCATAACTCCTTAATGCATTCATAAGATTCGCAGTGGCGGTCTTCATGTTTTCAGCTCGCTGGATCTTGGCTTTCTGCTCTTCGATCAACTGCTGCTTTGCTTCAAACTTTGCCAACTTGATTCGCGCCTCTTCCGCTTCTCTTCTCAGCCTGTCATTTTCGTCTTTGAGGCTTTTTATCTGAGCAAGATAGTTTTCCTTATCTCTCTCAGACAATTCGAGTGAGCGCGTTTCTCCTGATAATGCAGCCTTTAATTCGGCAATTTCCCTCTGCGCTGCATCATACTTGTCTTCAGCTGTCCTCAATTCGGCATCCCGGCGCATTTTCAGATTACGTTTCTCGCGCGCCTCTTTTCTGGCGTTTGAAGTGTTTTCAGCTCTGACCGCCGTACTTATCGCTTTTCGCGCCGCGATATCAACATACTCCTCGCCCCGGCCGGCTTTCCAACCATTCTCAGCGTTGTTCAAAAGAGTTTGGGCTTCTCGGAGGTCATCGGGAGCGTCTCTATCCGCGCCAGCAAATTTTGCCAGGGCGATGGCCTGCTTTGCCTGCAATATTGATATCGGTGTTCGTCGATAATTTACTTCCGCGATCTGTGGCGTTCGCGCATCCCGAAAATAGTCGCTCGAATTTCCAAAGTAGGAAATACTTGTGGTAGTTGCGATGCTTCGTCCGCTTCTTGACGACGGCCTGAGATTCTCAAGCATGATCTCCTGGCTCGGCCGGCTAACGAGAAAATGCGGCTCCGCCGTGATGATTAAAGCGAACGTCTGGAGCGGTGTCGTAACCGAAATTTTAGAATCAAACTCGAAAAAGCCGCGGCGTTTTATCTCGCCAAGGTTATCCACCTGTCCGGTCGGGGAGATCGCCCACAAAACGTAGGTCGCATAACCCGTTCCGAGTTCGAAAGGACGCGGCATTTTTGAAACAGACAACTTAATTTCAGTCCCGTTTTTCTTGGTGCGTTTGATCTTCGCATTGCCCTTCATACGCGGAAATCGGGTCGTTCCGCGAAAACTCACAGTAATGTCTTCATCAAGCGGATATGTAATCGCCTTTGTCTTTCGCGGGACATCCACTTGAGCAAATGCGCCGATCACCAAAAGAAGCAAAATTGACAAAACTGTAGTAATTCTTAGGGCTTTATTGATTATCATAATTTATCTCCGAGATTAGGCTGGTGTATAAAAAGATGCTTGTGGGAAGCTTTATGTTGCTAATTCTATTGGAATTAGGAAAAAAATTCCAGTTTTCTGGAAAATTTTTCGTATTGGGAATATACAGGCAGAATTTTTATTTGACGTGATCGCTGCTTCGATCAATTGGGAACAACAAACCTGGTCAGGCGTTCATTAAAAATAAAATTGCACAAACAAAGAGCGCAGCTCATCGGCTCCCAGGCCCCGCAGGAGAACAGAACGAATTTCTGTTCTCAAAAATATCCCGATACCAACTTCTCGTTCTTATTTGACGTAAGAATGTGCAAAAACTACACTTTGCTCTTTAGCAATGGAAGATTTTAAACGGCTTTTAAGATATGTTCGACCTCATCTGGGGCTATTTGTATTTGCCGTCATTTCCATGCTGCTGATGGCTTTGGCAGACACGGCCCTGACCGCGATGGCGATACCGCTGTTTGATCAGTTTGATTCGAGCGTTGCAAAAAAATCGCCGACCCTTTTCTACCTGCATTCCCTTATTCCGAAAGACGATTGGTACAACAAATGGATCGCGATATCGGCGATATTAATCGGTTTAACGATAATGAAAGGGATTTTTTCATACTTTTCTACGTATTTGATGTCAAAGATCGGGCAGCTTACGATTCTCGATCTTCGCAACGAACTCTATTCACATCTATTGGCTCAATCGTCAAGTTTTTTTGAAAAACACCGGACGAATTTTTTGGTCTCAAGATTGGTCGTAAGTTGTGCAGCTATTGAATATGCCGTTTCTGCCAATTTGCGTGACGTCTTACGCGAGAGTTTTATGCTCGTGTTTTTCTTGGGGGCGGCCTTTTACCTGAACTGGCGCCTGATGCTTGGCGCACTGATCATCGGACCGATCGTTGGTGTCCTGACTTCGAAATTCAGCAAGTCCTTACGAAAACTCGCTCAGGTATCCATAGATGGAAACAAAGAGCTCACCGATACGGCCCAGGAGACGCTATCCAGTCAAACGATCGTAAAAGCTTACAATGCCGAATCCAGGGAGCGAAAGCGCTTTAGACGTGTTACTGAGGTCATCGCCTGGGCGAACCTCCGTTCGGGAAAGATCGTTGCCTTTTCGCCCCCGATAATTGAAACGATCGGGATTTTGGCGATCATCGTACTTTTCTATTTCGGACTTCGGGAGATAAACGCGGGAAATATGGAATCTTCACAGTTCTTCGGCTTCCTGCTCTTGGTCCTGCGGAGTTACGACCCCATGCGAAAAATCTCACGTCAGCACAACGAGATCTCAAAAGCATTCGCTGCCGCCAAGGACGTTTGGGATGTATTGGACCAAAAATCTCATCTACCCGAAAAAAAAGATGGGGTCACCTTAAGCGGCCTCGACGAAATGATTTCGATCCAGAATGTATCCTTCTCATATGAAGATGATGCAAAGCTCGTGATCGACAATCTCTCAATAGATATTAAAAAAGGCCAAATGATCGCACTCGTCGGTGAAAGCGGCGGAGGAAAATCAAGCTTGATCAAACTTGTACAAAGGCTCTATGACCCAACCAAAGGCGCTATTTATTGGGATGGAACCGACCTGCGAGATTTGCAGATCTCGTCGCTTAAAAGGCAAATCGCACTGGTCACACAGGAAACCGTTTTGTTTAACGACACGGTTCGCTACAACATCTCCTACGGAAAGCCCGATGCTACGGATGAAGAAATCAAAACTGCCGCCAAAATAGCATTTGCAGACGAGTTTATTGAAGAACTTCCAGGAAAATATGATGCACCGGTAGGTGAACGAGGCTCTAATCTTTCGGGTGGACAGCGTCAGAGATTGGCGATCGCCCGAGCTGTTTTGGTAAATGCGCCGGTTATTATTATGGACGAGGCTACTTCGGCACTTGACGCAGAGAGCGAAAAACTCGTTCAGAAGGCATTTGAAAACCTTATGGAAAACCATACATCGATCGTGATCGCGCACAGACTCGCAACTATAAGAAAAGCGGATAATATCGTTGTTTTAGAGAAAGGAAAGATCGTCGAATCCGGAACCCATGAGGAGCTGATTGTCAAAGACGGTAAGTATAAACAGCTCTATGAATTACAGTTTCAGAGCTCATAACTTACTTGAATGTGGTTGCACCGGGTCCGGTATAGGATTTTGGCACCGCTAAGGCTTCCGCAGAACCCATGTCGTCATACAACGAAGATTTTGGACATTGGTGGTCTTGATCGGTTCCAAAAGTGTCGCGCCGATCGACTCAGAGATCGTAACCAACATCTGTTCGTCGACCAAAAAGCGCTCCGATCCGTCCGGAATCAAGAATCTGCGCCCCTCGATCGGCTTTATTCGATCTTCTATTCCGATCGACGAAGCGAGCCTGGAGAAGAAAAGACCGTTTTTCTTCAGGACTCTCCAAACCTCACTGAACATCGCTCGAAAATGTTCCTCATTATCTGCAAAATGAAGCACGGCACTGCAAATTACAGAATCAAATTCCTCATCGTTATACCCTAGGCTTTCGGCAACGGATATTTCAAAATTCTTTGGCGGCGTATTCGGGGACACATTCGCGGCTAACGTTCGGACCTGATTGATCGCAACCGGGTTTGGATCGACGCCAAATACCTCAAACCCATTGCGAAGAAAAAACAAGAGGTTTCGCCCGCTCCCGCAGCCGACATCCAATATTTTATCCCCCGGCCGAAACCTACTTTTCAGGATCTGATCGAATAGATAGATATCGATGTCACCAAAAATTTCTCTAACATTTAGAGCGATTCTATTTTCTTTCATTTAACCAACTTAATAGTCCGCTTATCTTTTCGATCTGAATGTAATCTTTTCCGACTAACTCTTCAGCTGATACCCGTTCGTGAAACCACTCCGTTTCATATGGGATATGGACCGCATTTGACCCCAGTTCTACAACGGGCAATATGTCCGATTTCAGTGAATTTCCAACCATTACAAAACGGTTCGGATCGATCTCGTGCCTTGCGAGGATCTTCCGGTATACTTCACTGTTTTTCTGGGAAACGACTTCCACGTCGTCAAAATAATCTCCTAGTCCGGAACGGGCGAGTTTGGTTTCCTGATCGAAAAGATCTCCCTTTGTAATTACCAGAAGTCTATGACTTTCCGAAAGCTCCCGAATCGTTTCCTCAACCTCGTCCAGGACCTCAATTGGAGACGCGAGCATTTTCCTGGCGAGATCGATCACCTCACGAATTTCACCTCCGGTTACGCGTCCTTCGGTGAGGTCCACGGCGGTTTCTACCATCGAAAGGGTAAACCCTTTGATACCATATCCAAAATGCTTGATATTCCGCATTTCAGCCGCATCGAGATGATCGACGATCCAGCTCTCGTCATGATAAGCCGAGAGAATATCGGTATATTTTTCTTTCGCCGAGAGAAAAATTCGCTCATTGTGCCAGAGCGTGTCATCAGCATCAAATGCAATCGTTTCGATCATTTTGTTAGTATTCCTGTTGGATCGTAAGTTATTTTACAACTATCCGGATTCGCTAATCAATTGGCTTTCAACAACTTAGTTACCGAAGATTCAAAATCATTGCGATTAGTAGAAAAAATGCTTGCCATAAGCAGGGGTTATTGTGTTAAAATATGTTTAAATCAATTGAGAGAGGTAGAAAATCAATGACCTGTTGGCACTGTAGTAACGAACTTGATGTAAATTATCAGTCAAGCGACTTCAATTTTAAGTTCTATCATTGCGAGTTTTGCGATAAATGGTACGAAATGAAAAAAGCAAAGGTTAAGCTAAACGGCGCGGTTCCCGTTACTTTTACGGAAATGGAAAGCCCGCCAAAGATTCCGCTGGCTGCGTAACCGAGCATAATACAAATTAGACAACCAAGAGGCGTCATTCCACCTTTGAACGCCTCTTTTTCTATGAGTTCGGCATGGCGAATTCCGCCCGGAACATGTGAAATTCCGGGTTTATTATTTTTCCGAATTTTAGTGAAAAAAGTTCTTGCTATTTAGATCCCGTTTTAGCTAGAATAGGCTGTCGTTAAAGCGATATTCTTAGATCTGATAGTGAGGTAAAAGCTATGACTTGTTGGCAATGTAAATCTGAACTTTCATTAGTATATGAAGCAGCGGATTACACGATGAAGCTCTATCATTGTGATACTTGTGAACGCTGGTACGAAATGAAGAAAGACAAAGAAAAAGTGAATAGTTCGGTTCCGATCAAATTTTTTGAACTCGACTCACCGCCTCAAATACCAACGGTGATATAGATTGAGAGTTATCGAAATACGAAAAAGGTCAGTCGAGTTGTCTGACCTTTTTCCTTTGCCTAACGGTTTTCATTTATGATCTGTCTTAAGACATACTGCAATATGCCGCCGTGGCGATAATATTCGACCTCAATCGGAGTGTCGATCCGCAATTGAACGGATGTTTCTTTTTCGGTTCCGTCAGAACTCTTTATGCGGAGAATCACATCCTGAAGCGGTTTCACATCCGTGTTTTCCACACCGACCAGATCGAATGTCTCAGTGCCGTCTAAGCCCAATGATTCAACCGTGTCGTTCCCCTTAAACTGAAGAGGAAGAACACCCATTCCGATCAGGTTCGACCGGTGAATTCTCTCAAACGACTTGGCAACAACCGCTTTAACGCCCATCAGAAGTGTTCCCTTCGCCGCCCAGTCTCGCGAACTACCAGTTCCGTATTCCGTTCCCGCCAAAATTATCAAAGGAGTTCCCTCCTCTTTGTATTTCATAGCGGCATCGTAAATCGTCATTTCCTCCCCAGATGGCTGATGGAGAGTGAAACCTCCCTCTTTTGGGGAAACTAATCGGTTCTTTATTCGAACATTGGCAAAAGAACCCCGCAGCATTACGCGGTCGTTTCCCCGCCTTGAGCCATAGGAGTTAAAATCCTTTGGTTCGACACCGTTTTCCTGCAAATACTGTCCAGCTGGAGAATTCGGTGAAAATGCCCCGGCGGGCGAAATATGGTCGGTTGTCACAGAATCCCCAAACAGGGCCAGCGGACGCGCGTTTTGAATGTCAGCAAAGTCGCCTGCTTCCATCGTCATTCCTTCAAAATACGGTGGTTCCTGAATATATGTCGAGCTCTCATCCCATTCATAAACTTTTCCGGTCGTCGTCGGAATCTTGTTCCACAGCGGATTCTTTTCTGCAAAGTCTCCGTAAAGCGCTTTGTAAGTTTCGGGCTCAAACGCGGCACCCATTATTGCTTCAACTTCTTCCAGACTCGCCCAAATATCCTTTAGAAATACATCATTGCCGTCTCTGTCCTTTCCTACCGGCTCGGTCGCAAAATCTTTATTCACGGTTCCGGCAAGCGCGTAAGCAACGACAAGGGGCGGTGACATCAGGAAATTCGCCTTAATATTTTGGTGAATTCTCGCCTCAAAATTCCGGTTGCCAGAAAGCACCGATGAAACAACCAGATCATTATCGACAACCGCTTTCTCGATCGCCGGATGGAGAGGCCCCGAATTTCCAATACAAGTCGTACAGCCATATCCGACCAGGTCAAAACCGATCGCGTCGAGATATTCCTGCAATCCCGTTTTTTCCAAATATTCCGTGACAACACGAGAGCCCGGCGCTAGCGATGTTTTCACATATTTAGGCACGGTCATCCCGCGTTCCACCGCTTTTTTCGCCGTGATTCCCGCAGCGAGCATTACGCTCGGATTCGAAGTGTTGGTACAGGACGTAATCGCGGCAATGATCACATCTCCATGCCCGATCGATGCAACACCATTACTTTCCTCTAGCGCATCGTCCGAATCAATTACATCCGGCGTTGGCCGGTTGGATACCATTTCACTTTCAGTCGTTACGCTGGTATGGATAGCGCTTTGGGCATCCACGACCGGAAGCGGAATTGACCGCCCGCTTTGTTCGCCGCCACCCGAAATTTCGCCTTTGTGAGTGCCATTCAGGGTTATTCCGATCTCACGGTCAAATTCGGCGGCCTCCATTCCAAAACCGCCCTGCGAGACGGGTTGAATGAACAATTCACTAAATTTCTGCTTAAAATTGGAGAGCTCGATCCTGTCCTGCGGCCTTCTCGGACCGGATACGGATGGTGTCACCGTAGATAGATCCAGATCGAGCGTTTTCGTGTAATCAACCTCACCCTGCTGCGGAATTCCAAACATTCCCTGTGCGGTGAAGTAATTTCGAATTGTTTCTACCTTTTCTTCACTGCGCCCGGTTGCGCGGAAATAGTCCAGCGTCTTATCATCAACGCCGAAGAAACCCATTGTCGCACCATATTCAGGCGCCATGTTTGCAATAGTTGCCCGATCCGTCGCGTGCAGGTTGGAGGCACCTTCTCCAAAGAATTCAACAAACTTACCGACGACCTTTGCCTCACGAAGCATTTCAACAACGCGGAGAACCAAATCAGTCGCAGTTGCCCCCTCCGGCAAAGAACCGCTCATATGAAACCCAACGACATCCGGCGTCAGAATATATATCGGCTGTCCAAGCATTCCCGCTTCGGCTTCAATTCCGCCGACTCCCCAACCAACAATTCCAAGGCCGTTGATCATGGTGGTATGGGAATCCGTGCCGACCAACGTGTCAGGGTAATATACTCCTTCCTTTTCAAAGACGCCGCGGGCGAGGTATTCCAAATTGACCTGGTGTACGATTCCGATCCCCGGAGGGACGACCTTAAAACCGTTAAAGGCCTGAGTTCCCCATTTCAAAAATTTATAACGCTGTTCGTTTCGCTCAAATTCCTTCGCCATGTTTCGCTCATAGGCTTCTTCGCTTCCGGCGTAGTCAACCTGAACGGAGTGGTCAATGACGAGATCGACCGGGACCAGCGGTTCCAGAATTTCCGGATCAGCCCCCAAACGGGCTGTCGCCGAACGCATCGCCGCCAAATCGACCAGCAGCGGAACACCCGTAAAGTCTTGCAGAATAACTCTGGCGATAACAAACGGAACTTCCTCATTTCTTTCGGCATTCGCTCCCCAATTTGCAAGAGCTTTTACGTCAGCTTCTTCAATTGTCTTGCCTTCGTCATAATTTCTTAGAACAGACTCGAGAACGATGCGGATCGAGATCGGCAATCGGGAGATGTTTCCGATACCATCTTTTTCTAGTTGCGGTAGGGAATAAAAGGTCCCCTCTCTTCCGCCGCCAGCCTCAAATTTTTGTTTTGTACCAAACAGATCATGCGCCATATTTTCTAATTCTCCAGGTGATAGGAATACTGCTTAAACCAAGTCCAAGTCTAAGAGCCAATGTCCAAAAACTCAAGTGATTTGGCCTCTGATTAATTTTTTTCAGGTAGGATTCGAAAATATATACAAAACTTATAAATTTATTAGTTCACAATACTTTGCAATTGTTCGGTCAATCAATCTAAAATCTGATTTCTGTGAATAAATTGAGTTAAAGCGATTCATCTATGGCCGTCTCAAAATTTTCCCTCAGAAATATGATCAGATCTGCGACGACTTTTCCCGGGCGCATCGGGAGGAGTTTGTCGGGATATCGCTTCATTGCGATCATTGCGGTGCTCGGACCCGGAATTATAGCCGCCAACGCCGGAAACGACGCTGGCGGAATAGCGACCTATTCGACGGTGGGCGCAAAATATGGATATACGCTTTTGTGGGCGTTTATACCAATGATCGTAAGCTTGATCGTTGTTCAGGAAATGTGTGTTCGAATGGGCGTGGTTACCGGTCAGGGCCTGGCCGATTTGATCCGGGAGCAATTTGGTGTTCGTTGGACAACGGTGATCATGTTGGCCCTCTTAGTAGCAAATTCGGGGGTTATTATTTCTCAGTTTGTCGGCGTCGCCCAGGCGGCAGAACTTTTCGGTATCTCCAGGTATATTGCCGTGCCGGCGACCTCGGTCGTGATTTGGTGGTTGGTTGTAAAAGGCAGTCAGGCAAAGGTCGAATCTGTTTTCCTAGGAATTTCTCTTGTATTCATCTGCTATATCGTATCGGGACTGCTGTCCGATCCGGATTGGGGTGAGATCGGCCGAGAGTTTGTGTCTCCCAGTTTCCAGTGGAATTCGGGCTATATTTTTACAGTGATGGCGCTAATCGGAACAACAATCACACCGTTTATGCAGTTTTTTGTCCAGTCTTCCACCGTAGAAAAAGGAATGGATGAAGATGATCTTTCGATCGCTCGTGCCGATGTAATTGTTGGAACGAGCTTTGCCCTTTTGATCGCCGTTTTTATAGTAATTTCGACTGCGGCAACTCTGCATCAGGCGGGAATTAAAGATGTCGATTCCGCTGCAACTGCGGCGGAGGCGCTCGCGCCGGTGGCCGGAAATTACGCAAAGTACCTTTTTGCGCTGGGGCTCTTTGGCGCATCAATGCTGGCAATGGGGGTATTGCCATTGGCAACCGCATACTCGATAAGCGAAGCCCTTGGTTTTGAAAAAGGCCTTTCGCGAAGTTTTCGGGAAGCGCCGATTTTCATTGGCATATTCACCGGATTGATATTGATCGGAGCGATTTTCGCTCTCATCCCAAACATCCCTCAAATCAAGTTGCTTCTTATAACCCAGGCAATTAACGGGCTTTTGCTGCCTTTTATTTTGATCGCGATCGTTTCCCTGTCCAGTAATTCTGAGATCATGGGGAAACATCGAAACGGTATTTTGTTTAAGTGTTTTGCCTGGCTGATCACAATTGTGGTTTCAGCGTTATCATTTCTGTTGCTTGGAAGTACGTTTACTGATATTTTTTAGGAGTTTTTCGACTATGGAATCAGAAAACCTGCAAAAAAGAATTTATGCTTTCATCGCGGTTATCGCCAGCGTTGCCCTGGTTCTGATCCTCCTTCCATTTTTACAGGAGCTGATATTTCAAAACATTTACTCCCAGCTAAATCTTGAGATCGACCCGGACGACGATCAGGTGATGTCGACCGATGGAACAGAACCGAGCCAGGCAGCGACAATAACGCTCGGACTGATCGCGAACCTCTTTCGTGTTCTAAAAATAATACTCTGGATGACGATCGTGATCGCTTTCGTCCGTTTGACTCTGGCGGTTATTTTTGGTGCCGCACTTAAAAAATCGAGCCAATACGAGATATCGTCGCTGCTGAAAACAGTTCTTTCCGTAATCGTCTACATCGTCGCGTTCTTTATTATTTTCCAAACGCAATATCCAAATGTTCCGCTCGCGCCGCTGTTTACTGGTTCTACAATATTGGGTATCGTTGTCGGTCTCGCACTTCAGGATACTCTGGGAAATCTATTTTCCGGTATCGCGATACAAGCGGACCAATCGTTTCAGGTTGGCGATATCGTTGCAATAACAAATCAAGGGATCGGAACGGTTGAAAGTGTTTCCTGGCGCGGCGTAAAAATACGAACGTTTCAAAACAAACTGCTTGTGATCAGCAACAGTGTTATCGGCAAGGAAACGGTTGAAGTAGCCCAGAAAGACAACCTGAACGCGCGGCTGGTCTTCTTTAATACCCTCTATACGAATTCTCCGGCCAAGGTTATCCACGTTGTCCGTGAAGCCGTCAGGCAAGTCGAAAATGTTTCACCAAAGCGCCGTCCGAAAGTTCGTATAAGAGATCTGGGTGATAACGGAATCGATTGGGAAGTAAAATACTGGACTTTAAACTATCGAAGATTCAACGATACTGATGCACTTATACGTCAGCGGATCTGGTATGCATTTCAGCGGGAGGATCTGGATTTTGCGTATCCAACGCGAACAATTTATACCGCAAAGCAATCTGAGGAAGAGGATGTGTTTGTCGAAACTGCGGATGAGATCTGTGAACGCATCGCAAACACTTCGATTTTTGCACCGCTTCCTAATGACGAGATCACCCGTATTGGCGAGAGTTGTTCGGTTCGCGTCTTCGCACCGGAGGAACCGATCGTACAGGTCGGGCAAAAAGATAAATCGATGTTTGTGATAAACCGCGGAATGGTAAGAATTCAAGTTCTCGAAGACGGCGTTGCGCACACTATAAATACGCTGGAAGCGGGAGACTTCTTTGGCGAAATGAGTTTGTTTACCGGAGAACCGCGAACAGCCGATGTGGTTGCAGATACGGAAACACAGGTTCTGGAAATAAAACCTCACATCTTGAAACCGATCCTTGAGAAGAATCCGGAGCTTGCACGGATCATTGGTGAGATAATTGATGATAGACGCGAGAAACTTACGCAGAAAGAAGAAGAAACGAAGCTAATGACAGATGCCGAGACAAAGGGCGTACTGAAATCGATCAAGAGGTTTTTCGGTTTAAACTCATAGAAATTTATACAAACGCAGAAA
>JABDJV010000238.1 GCA_013003295.1 Pyrinomonadaceae bacterium
GAGCAAACACTCCTTCCGGAAAGCTTAGCTTCAGGTTTGGTAAAGGAAATCTGAAGTTTCGGAGCAGCTCTTTTGATTGGCTCGTGATTTCGCGAAACAGGGGACAATTCGCGGGAGATGGCCGAATAAACGGAGCTGGAGATTTTCGCTTTATGCTTACGGCAATCGACGGAAACTTGGGGGTAGGATCGCCTCCCGACAAGCTGAGGATCAGGATTTGGGAAAAGAACACGAAAAAGCTTATTTACGATAACCAGGTGACCGGGGATTCCGGAATTCTGGCCGCGCCGGTAACAGAGTTGAGAAAAGGGAAAGTAAAAATCAATAAATGATGGATAGGCCACAGGGCCGCAGAGGAGGAAGAAGAGAAGATGGAGCCGAAACTAAGCAAACAACCAATAGAATCAGTAAGAGCTATATCAAAGAAGGCGCCACAGAACCTGATCCCAGCTGCATTAATTGATAAGTGGGATCTGAACGGGCGTATTTATGAATTTCGCAATGATGACCGATACTATGTTTACGATACATTTAATTATTTGCTGACCAACGGAGGGAATACGCTTGAATGGTCGGGTTGGGAGTTCTCAAGGCTTTTTGGCGATACGGGCGACATAATTGGTGTTTGGGAAGGGGTGGATGTTCCGGGTGAGGAACTAAACCTTAGAGGCAACGGAACGTATACGTGGCAAATCGAGCCTGGTTCGGAGTATTTTGGTGACTTTACATACGATTCAGGCAATTTAACCGCAACTGCAGCAGAAATGCGCGCAACTGTTTCGACCTCAGGAAGCGACATTAGCTTTTATCCACCATATGGACTTCCGATAGATGCAACGTGGTCGATTAGTGAGCCTTACCTGACGCTTGATTTCTCGGGAACGCAATACGTTTACGAAAGAGTTTAACAGTCAATCAAAGAATTTGACTCAACCAAAACGTCGGAATAAAGCCATCGTGACGGGAAGAAAAAAGCTTAAGGAGGGAAAGAATATGTATTGCGTGATCGAAAAAAACCAAATAATTAGAATGTGTCGCTTCTCGGTTTTGGTGATCCTTGTCTTTTCAACCATTGGTGCGGACAATTGTAAAACCGAATACAACGTCGCGTTTGATCCGGCCAAGGTTTCGGAGGTTGGCGTGTTTCCGGTATCGATTGCGACTGGAAAATTCAACGATGACGAATTTCCGGATATTGCGACGGCTAATTTCGGATCGGACAACGTTACCGTCATTATGGGAAATGGAGACGGTACATTTGGGGCGCCTGATGCATACCCGGTTGGCACAGATCCAATGTCAATTCTTGCCTCTGACTTTAACAAAGACGGCATATCAGACTTTGCAACATCAAATCGAGGATCGCAAAATGCGAGTGTTTTGTTGTCTAACGGAAGTGGCGGCTACAATCGACAGGATTACGCGGCTCCCGACTCTTATCTCCAACAAATCTCTACTGGTGACCTTGATGAGGATGGAAATAAAGACCTGATTATTGGCAACAATTCTTCTCCCAGTCTGGTGGCTTTTTATGGAAAGCCCGATGGAACATTCGGAGCCAGAGTCAATATTGTAGTAGGTTCGCCTCAAACAGACGTAAAGCTCGCGGACATCAACGGAGATGGGCACGTGGATATTCTAACCACCGATAATTCAAGCGATAAGATTGGGGTCCTTATCGGCGACGGCAAGGGTAATTTCAATGCTTCGTTAATTGATCATGACGATATCAACCCTGACTCACTGGTTATTGGGTATTTCAACAATGACAAAAAACCAGACCTGGCGATTGCAAATTCAAACAAAAATTATATTTCCCTTTTCTTTGGAAATGGAGATGGCACTTTTGCAGCTCCACTAAAGGTCACAACTCAAGGTGGAGGATCACCGACCGGATTGAGTTTTGGACGGGTTAACGACGACAAGCGTGATGATCTCGTTCTAATAAATAGTCCGCAGAACAATCTCTCCGTCCTGATTAGAAAGGGACGCGGCGAGTTTCTGAAACCCCAAGTAGTAGGCTCCAGGCCTAGTCAAGATCTTGCGCTCGAAGATCTTAACGGGGATAACAAGCTAGACCTTGTTACCGCAATTGGGGGTCCGACCGATAATACTATTACGGTCTATTTGCAGAAAAAGGTTGATTAAAACCGTTACGATAAATGGGCACTTGCGGCTGGTCAAGGAACGGTCCGGGCGAAATTGTGGAGGACCAAATTATCGTGCATAAAATCAGGTCGACGATGGGTTTCCTACGACAAAGTCAGATAGTTTTAATATAGGTACTAAGCGAATTCAGCATGTTAGTCGGAAAATGGAAGCGGAGGAAACCAGAATGTCGGGAAAACCGATTGCACGCAGTAAAAACCTAATCGTAAAGCAGATCTCTGAAGATTTAATTATTTATGACATAGCAAAAAACGAAGCTCTTTGCTAAATTCGACTGCATCATTTGTTTGGGAGCATTGCGACGGTCGAACCAGTGCTGATGAAATAGCAAAGCGGCTCAGTGAGCAAATCAAAACGCCGGTTGAAAATTCTTTGATTTGTTTCACGCTGGAAAAATTATCCAAGCGCGGACTGCTGTCTTCGTACGATGAAAATTGTAATTCATCTGCCACCGGACTCTCAAGACGTGAACTGATAAAAAGAATCGGATTTGCATCTGCGGGGCTTTTACCCGTAATTTCCAACGTTGCTGCGCCGGTGGCAAGCCAAGCTCAAAGTTGTTTAGCACCAAACACGCCGGTCCCAGATCGGCCTGCAACTAATTTTCCGAAATCTCAGGCTTGCAGTAATTATTGCCTCAATCCCTCCAACTTTACACAATGTTGTTCGGGAGCCGGAATCGGAGGAACCATTTACGTTTTCGCCACAGGAAGTTGCACATGCGCTGCAAGTCGGTGTGCATGAGCATGCTACTCACTAATGCCTGGTGCGGCTATTCTTTCGGGCCTTTTTCTGGATTTGAAGCAGCAAAATAGTGCTTTTTTAGCGTCTAATCTTTGGTGTGGGTTCTAAGCACCAAATCCAGATGTTTCGAATGATTTAATGAAATTAATAAAAATATCCTTGCTTACCCTATTTACGGCCTTGTTTTTGACCTCAAACGCTTTTGCCGACTCACCTTTAACATCCACCAATTTTTCGGACGCCTATGCGGATGAGCCGATCGTGGTAGCGGCGGCAGATGCAAAAGGCGTCTTAAACGATTGGCTGGCGGCTTACTTAGCGAATGAGTATAACCCCGTGGATGTGAAGATGGCGGTCGTCAACAAGATCGGTTGGAAGATCAGCGGGCGTAACAATTCCAAACTCTTTGTACAATACCTTATAAAACAGCGCCGATATTCCAGCGAAAAGAGATTTCTAAAAAAAGGGCGAGCCGATGAGCTTTTGTCCTACGCATATTTGAAAGCGTTGGACAACTACTTCAAGGTCGACGAAGCAATAAAGATCGCCGAAAAGGCGGCGAAGAAAAATAAGAAGAGCCGTACGTTTCAACTGATCACGGGTCTTATCAAAGCGCAGAAAATGATGGATTCGAACTGGTGCGAGGTTTATAAGATCACCGATCGGGTCCGGAAGAATCGAAGATTGAGGAACGACATGAGAACGAGTGCCGTGGGAATCATTTATAAATACATGGACATCTACGGTGACTCATGTAAAGAATCAAGCTAGAAAATACACATTGCGCTTCGTAGCCGAATGGGCCGAATCTAAAAAAGCCCGGTCAACTTGGCCGGGCTTTTGCATTTTAAAATCAACGGGAGATAAACCCGGTTGAAACGAAGCGGGGCGTGTTAGATGTTTAACGTTCTTCATGATCACGCGTATTCGCGCGGTGCGCTTATGCGGGCAGGGATGCCCGCGCTCCAGTCGACTGCCCGGGTGAAACGAAGTGGGAACTGTTCAGTGTTCAACGCCCATTCTGATCGTGCATTTTCGCGCTGTACTCTCATTGCGGGCCGGGATCCGCGCTCCAGTCGTTGGTCAATGATCAATGGAGAGCTCCTTTGACATGGCGTGGGTGAACAGCCATTCCGTGACACAGACTTCGTCGTCATTTATGACGATGGAAACCGTGCCGACGGTTTCGCTTGTCAATTTGATGTCTTTTTGCTCTCGCATTGTTTACACGCAAACTAAACTCCTGATTTCGGTTCACTCAATCGTCCAATCTATAAAACAACTGTTGAAAATAAAGGAGGTTACAAGAAAAAATATTGACTAAAGACGACAGTGCTCATATGATCGCATTTGACCGGTAGGAAAAACACGAAATAGATGAGGACCCTTTGTGACCGCACTCGCTGGCTTCTTTTTTCCTGTTCTTAGGAATTGGTGAACGATGTTGGTCACTGCAAAGTACCGACGACATAGCAAAAATGGAAAGGATGCAATGCTATTTATAAAACTGAGTTTTACTTTACTCTCGATGCTTTTTGTGCCGGTAATCGGCGTTTTTGGTTATCAACTCAACAATCATCCTAGCCTTAAGCCGTATGAGTCATTCTTTTTAAAGCCTCCTTATGAAGAGAGGAAAGGAGTAACAGCAACGTTTCTTGGCGTGTCAACAATTCTCATTAGTGATGGTGAAACCTCAATAA
>JABDJV010000241.1 GCA_013003295.1 Pyrinomonadaceae bacterium
TCATTTTCAATCTTGGCGGCGTGTTAGAAGGAGAGGGTTACGTATTCTTCAAAGCGGAATTGAATACTTACCAAAAAATCTTCAAAGCCATCCGAGTTTTTAAGATAGATAAAAAAAAAAGCGACGATGAGGTTCAAAATATTGTTATTGTCGGAAAAAAAGCTTCGTCAGAAACTTCAACTATCGTTGAAGACAAACAATTGGAGAAACTTCTCTCCCGCAAACAGGCAACCGACTTCCCAAACGGCAACGAGATCCTTACCGACGACCTCGCTCCAGTTGAATACTTCAACTCACACATTCCCAGCAATTAATCCAGAAAGAGATCGTTTCGCATCTCGTCCGCATTCCGCCAAATCGTGTTGCGCCTTACTACAAATGGTTGATCGATCAATCTATGTTTTAACCTAAAAACCCGGCTGTCCGAACTGCTCGGTTCCAAAGCTCCCGATTCCATTCAAACGGAAGCTAAAGACAAACCTGTTTTCCCTTCGGACGCCGATGTTGAAGGTGTAGAACTGGGCCGCCAAAGAACAGCAGTCGAAGGCGTAACCCAGCGTATACAAAGAGCTCGCCAATGGTTTGCCGCCGGATTCGCGGCGGTTTTGGAAATCAAAAAACAGGGAGGTGCCTCCATAGATGCCGCGGTCTTTATTTCCGAGAAAAATCGCCGGGCTCCATTGCGAACCGCGCAAGGTTCCGGCTTCTTTGCCAAACTGGTTTTCAAACTGCCTCAACGAAGGGATCAGATCGACCGCTCTGGTGTAGTAAAACGTTTGGAAAAACTTCACCATCTTTTTGTCGTAGCCGATTGTGGCCGAAATGTTTCGAAGCCCGTCGCCGGCGATTCCAACATCCATTCTTGAATTTAAAAAGACCGTATTCCGCGGGCGGTAGGTTGCGTCAATATTGATCGGCGAAAACCTCCGCGGAACGCCGCCAAATGTATAAAAGGTTAGATCGGTGATCGGCTTTATCTGATTGCGCTGTCCGGGCACGAGTGCTCCGCCAAAAAACGGATCGAAGAAGTATTTTCCGCGGACCGTCAGCGTAAAGATCTCATAGGGCTGAATCGACAGCGGATCCTTTTCTGCGGAAACGTTTTTGGTCAGGGTCTCGATCGCGTCCGGAGTCACAGCCTCGGTGTATTTCCTCGTAAAAAAGCGGTTTGTTATCCCAAATTCGAGCTCATTGGTATCGGTCTGCGTATCGGCATAATCAAATCGGATTATATTGTTAAATCGGTTTATGCCCTTTACATATTTATACTTCAAATAAGGCTCGATAACGTGCCGAAAACGAAACGAATCGTTTTTTCGGTAGAAGTTTTTTGCAAACGCCACTGGCCGCAGATCGAGTTCTAGTTCACCGTATTTTCTGGTTATGTCCTGCCCGATAACCTGACCGAGATCGTCGAGGGAATTCGAATAGTATGTCAGCCGCGTGCCGGCTGTTGCCGTCAGGGAGAAATACTTTGTATTGATCGGAAGCGTGACCTGCGGGTGTACGTCCAATCGCTGCACCAAGGCCGGCGAAACGATCGGGTCGAATCCGGTCAAATTTCGATAGGCCTGAATGCTGTCGGCCTCTTCCCTTCGCGAAACGCCTTCAAGACTGGTCTTGAACGAAAAATAGGCGTTGTCGAAAAACCTTAGCGCGGTCGGGCGTTTCTCAAAATGCACGCTAGGCAGGTTTCTGGTTTTTATCCTTACGTTTGGAATTGAGATAACGCTTGATCGGGTGAGCACATTCAATGTGTATTCGCTCCAACTCTTGTTTACATAGGCCTGCGAGACTTCGATCGGAGATATGATCTGCTGGACGCCATCGGAGAAGACCTGTCTGAACGGAAGGCTCGAAGTGATCCGCACATCGGCCACCCCTACAAATCCATTTGAAAAATGATGGATCCCTTCGGCGTAAATGCTAGTTCCGCCCTGATCGGGATCTTCAGGTGTTGGGCCGGAACCAAATATCCGATCCTTGACCCCGAATAAACCGACATTGAAATACGAACGCGAATTCGCCCGTGTCCGAAGGTCAAAGCCATATCCAATACCGCGTGCGCTGTATAGGTCAGATCGAAAGGTAATATCCGCCGAACGGCCGAGCGTTTGGTAATAGGCGCCCGAGATCCGAAGGCCCTTGTTCGCAGAGAATCCTATCGTTGGGGTGAGAAATCCCGATGCACGGTCCCTTTCTTTGATCGGAATTGAAACATACGGAAGCGCAATGATCGGGAAATTTTTTACGCGAAACCGCGGGCGCTTTAGCTTTACGCGGTCATTTGTGATCACTATCGCCTCATCAGCCGTAAAACTCCATTTCGGAACGGCGTCCTCACAGGCGGTGAACTCACCCTTAGTTATTTTGACCTCGGTAAGGCTAGTGCGCTGGACGCGGTCGGCCGTAAAATAAACCACGTTGCCATCATTTGTCTGGTTGGTATACCCGGTTGAATTCATAAAATCGCCGAGCTTGGTCCGATAGTTCCAGACTCCTTCAGAACCCGTTATCCGCTGCTCCTCTCCCTGGTCAAACACTACGCTGCCGGAGGCCACGATCTTATTTTCCGCTTCAAATACGATGATCTTGTCCGCCTGGAGGCGATAGATCCCATAGCGTGCATCAACATTGCCTTCATGGGTTACAACCCGCTTCCCCTGCTCTCCGATTACGGACTGCTTCTCCGAATAAACCACCAATTCCCCGTCTCCTCCCTCGGGCTGGAAACCGGATTTCTTCTTCTTGTTTGCGGTGGTGAGTTTTTCTTCCGGGGCTACGGGATTGATGTTCGGCTTATCGTTGATCGGGTTTGAGACGTCGCGTTCGACCGGATTCGTCTCCTGTGCGCCTACCAAAACTGGAATAAAAAAAAGGAGTAAAACCAGGGTTTTTCGGGCGAAATTAAAACTCATTATTGGTGGCTCGCAGGATAATTTTGATGCTACCACGAATCGCAAAAAATAAAAAAGTGTTGTGCTAAACTAGTGTCGTTTAAACGATTATGCCAAATTCCAAACTAACGGTGCTCGTCGTAGAAGATGAAGAATTGATGCGCTCGATCCTCAGGCAGTTGCTCGAAGATGAAGGCTACGAAGTACTTACCGCCGACAGCGCCGAAACCGCCCTGGAGATCTTCCCGGCCCGCGACGTTGCCGTTACCCTTACCGATATAAAAATGTCCGAGATGGATGGCCTCGAGCTTCTGGATAGCATCAAAGCGATCGACGAAAGCGCATTGGTGATCATTATGACGGCATATTCATCAGTCGATTCGGCCATCGCAGCGCTTCGAAAAGGCGCCTATGACTATGTAACCAAACCCTTTGTTAACGAAGACCTGATCCAGACAGTAAAAAATGCGATTCAAATAAAGGAGCTTTTCGCCGAGAATCGCGTGCTCAAACGAGAGCTCAATAAACGCTACAGCTTTTCCGAGATCATTGGAAACAGCGAGGCTCTGCAAAGCGTGTTTAGGATCGTCGAAAAGGTTGCCGATACAAATGTAAACGTTTTGATTCAGGGTGAAAGCGGCACTGGAAAAGAGTTGATCGCCCGCTCCCTGCATCAGCACAGCTCCCGTAACACTAAAGACTTTTTAGCCGTAAACTGCGGCGCGCTTCCCGAATCGCTTTTGGAGAGCGAGCTTTTTGGCCACACCAAGGGTTCTTTTACAGGCGCAACTGCAGACAAAAAAGGGCTGTTTCGGGCCGCGACAGGCGGAACGCTTTTTCTTGACGAGATTGGCGAAATGCCCATGCCGCTCCAGGTAAAGCTTCTCCGTGCACTTCAGGAGAATGAGGTTTTGCCGATCGGAGCGTCGAGCGCGGTCAAATTTGATGCAAGGATCATCGCGGCTACTAACAAGGATCTTGAAAAAGAAGTCGCCGAAAACCGTTTCCGTGAAGACTTGTTCTATCGGCTAAACGTCGTCGAGATCAACTTACCTCCGCTCCGTGAAAGGCGCGAAGACATTCCCCTCCTTGTAAAACACTTTGTCCAAAGATCCGCAAACGCTCAAAACTCACCGGAAAAGCCGGTTTCAAAAGACGTTATGTATGCCCTGATAAATTACGGCTGGCAAGGAAATATTCGCGAACTTCAGAATGCTATCGAGCGAGCATTTATATTGAGCGGCGATGAGATCGATCTGGAAAGCCTGCCGCCAAGACTGAGATCGGACTTAAATGATATATATGAAATCAGAGATCCCGAGGGGCTGCGCCCGACGCTGGAAGAAATGGAGCGCAGATATATTTTGGAAATTTTAAAAGCTTCAAACAAAGACAAAAACAGGGCCGCCCAGATTCTCGGCATAGACCTCTCCACACTTTATCGAAAGCTGAAGAAATTTAATGAGTTTTAATCCTTTTTCGTTTGAAGGGTGAGCACAAAATATTCGGAATTATTTACCCGAATCAGAGTACCCACGCTGTATGGAGGCTTTACAAAATCCTCAACACCGTATGCGACGCCTTTGATCGTATTGTCTCCCGTGGTTTGACTATTGGCGATTAGCTCCGCAGGAAACCAGCTCTCGGACTCTATCGACTTCTCAAAAGATTTTCCCTTTTTCTCTGCGGATTCAACTATTCTTTGCGTATCCTCTTTTGAAAATTTCAAAACCGCCGTGAGCTTGCGATCCGTCGGTCCCGGAACACGGTTGTCCGCCATTTGGTTACCGATCGGCATTTCCTTCCAGGGGCTGTCTTCGGTAGGCTCGTAGGGAAGGTTTATGAGCTCCTTCAGTCTGATCGCGCTGTCATCAGCTATATTGGCGTTTGCGTCAACCGTGATGTTCGAATTTTGATTTACATCAGGCCTAAGCTTGTTGGCTTCACCCATATCTTTATCTTCAACACATGAAGCGAATAACCAAATGCTTGTAAAGAGAAGAGCGGCGACGGTGTTTTTCGGGGCAAACATTGAATAAGTGTAAATTTTATATTAATTCTTTGCAAAGTTTAATAAGCTCAGCCTTTTGCGAATAGCGGAAAAATCTGTATAAACTATCCAACGGGCGGGAATTTAGCGGCCGCATTAACAATGAATCTTCTGCGACGAATAAAAGCTTTTATCATCCGTGATTTCCAACTCGCGATCTCATATCGGTTTGAGTTTTTTATAAAAATTGTATGGATCCTGGGAATTACCACGACCTTTTATTTTATCTCGCGGCTGGCAAATTCAGGGTTCGTCGATTTTAAGTATCCAAATTGGCAGAGCTTGCTTCCCGCCTGGCTGATCGGATTGGCCGTTTTAAATTACTTTCTCGTAGGGTTTTCTGCGCTGGCAAACGCGATCCGGCAGGAACAGATGCAGGGCACTCTCGAAAGCGTTTTGCTGACGCCGATCAATGTCCCGACCGTTATTATTTCCTCCTCTGCCTGGAGCTACGTAGAGGCGACTTTTTATTCGTTTCTATACCTGTTCTTCGGCTGGTTGTTCTTTAATGTCCAATATAAGGGCAATTTTGCCCTCGCCATCCTGTTTTTGGTATTGACCACATTGTGTTTGGCTTGCCTTGGAATACTGTCGGCGAGCTTTGCGATGGTGTTTAAGCGCGGGGACCCATTTGCCATTTTATTAGGTGCCGGAACCGCACTTTTTGCCGGTGTTTTTTATCCGAAAGAAATGCTGCAGGAAGAGCTCGGAAATGCCGGAAGTGTTCTTTCGGCCATAAACCCGTCTACTCACGGCCTTGACGGAATCCGGGATATCTTGATCCAGGGTAAAGGATTTGCCGAGGTTCAGCCCCAACTCCTTGTATTGCTGGGTTTCCTGGCGGTTCTGCTTCCCTTTTCTCTTTGGATATTTTCCCGCGCCGTAAGACGAGCGAAGCGCGAAGGAAGCCTGATCCAGTATTGATTTGGTCGGAGCGCGGACATCCCTGTCCGCACGAACGCGACTGCGTTCGAAATCCGTGATCACCTCGGATATAAACCACAAATTTTTCCCGCTATCGCGGTCATTGCGGACAGCGATGTCCGCGCTCCGGCATAAGCCTTTGTTATTTATCACTCCATAAATTAAAATAATAACCACTAACCATAAACATTTCACGAGAAACAAATATGCCGGAAACCACTAAGAAACTTACCGAAAACCAAGCCGAGAAAGACCGTTGGGAGAACGAAACTTTGAAACCCGTCACCGACAAACGCCCGGAACGAAAAGAATCGTTTGAAGGCGTTTCGCTCGAGCCGGTCGAACGGCTTTATACCCAGGCAGATGTTGAAGACATTATTTCTGACGGCGACGTCGGATTTCCCGGAGAGTTCCCATACAAACGCGGAATCCACCCGACCGGTTACCGCGGAAAGCTCTGGACAATGAGGCAGTTTGCCGGCTTTTCATCACCTGAGAAAACAAACGCGCGTTTCAAATATCTGATGAAGCAGGGTCAAACGGGTCTTTCGGTTGCATATGATCTTCCTGCTTTGATGGGATTGGACGCCGATTCTCCTCTGAGCGAAGGCGAGGTCGGGAAATGCGGTGTTGCGGTTTCGAGCTTTGCCGATTTTGAGGCGCTCTTTGATGGGATCAATCTTGAAGACGTTACCGTCTCTCAAACCATCAACGCCCCGGCGTGGATATTTCTGGCGTTTTATGCAGCACTTGCCGAAAAACAAGGGGCGGATTTCAACAAGATCTCGGGAACGCTTCAAAACGACATCCTAAAAGAATACATCGCCCAGAAAGAGTGGGTCTATCCGATAAAACCGGCGATGAAGCTGGTGATCGATACATTTGAGTTCTCGGCTAAACATCTTCCCCGCTACAACCCGATCTCGGTTTCCGGCTACCACATTAGGGAAGCCGGCTCGACGGCACTTCAGGAACTCGCATTTACGCTTCGCGATGGCGTTGAATACGTACAGTACGGGATCAATCGCGGTATGGATGTCGATGATT
>JABDJV010000178.1 GCA_013003295.1 Pyrinomonadaceae bacterium
CCGCAACCAAAGCCTGAGCCGGAATCAAAACCAGCGCCCCCGGCAGCTGATGCGAAGCCGGAACCAAAGCCTGCGCCGGAATCAAAATCAGTGCCTCCGACCGCGTCTGCAAAGCCGGATCCAAAGCCCGTGCCGGAATCAAAACCAGTAGCTCCGGCCCCTGCGCCTGAGGCTGAACAGGCACCAAAATCTGATCCGCCGGTTGCCGAAGATCAGCCGAAACAAGAAGAATTGGACCCGATGAAAACGATGATGATCACGGGTGACACCAGGGATAACGTAAAAGTGAATATTCCGGAGGAGGACACCGATAAGGGGGAGGCTCCAAAAGTAGAAGATCCGAAATCCGCTGCGCCGGATTTGGAGGTCGATGCCGGGCCCAGGAAAGAAAAGGCTGCAAAAACCACACCGCCGCCGCCCGAGCTTCCAAAATTCGATTCTCCGGAAGTTGCGCCGCCCGTGCTTGAAAGCACGAATCTGGATCCGGAATTGAAAGAGGAAATTGAAAAAGATTCATTGGCTACGCCTCCAGCTAAGCCCCCTACCACGGATCTTCCGAAAGTTGATGATTCGGCAAAGCCGGAGAAAATAGCTCCGGATAAACCATCGGCCCCAATTCCATCGCCGTTTGATAAGTCTATGCCCCCGGGTTATGCACCTCCGTCGACACCTCCGTTCGATCCAACGGAGCCGGTCAAGGCGGAAAAGGTTGGCTCCGCCAAATCGGCGGCATCGGATGATTGGGCCTCTCCGCCGGCCCCGGTTGATAAACCGAACGAAAAGGCAGTTCAGTCAAGCGGAGGTTCAGGAAGTTCGGGATCGGTAGCCGAGGGGCAAAATAACACTCTCGCAATTGTATCTTTGGTCTGCGGAGTCTTGAGTATGACTCTCTGTTGCGGAACAGTTGGACTTATCCTCGGCCCCGCCGGTGCCGTCACGGGTTTCATGGCGAAAGGTAAGATCAAGGAAAACCCAACGGAGTATGGCGGCGGCGGTTTGGCCAGCGGCGGCCTGATCACGGGCATCATTGGCACAGTTTTCAGCATTATTGTTGTTATACTGTACGTTTTGCGATGGGCGGCAATTCTAAGCTTTTGAGCCAAATGAGTGTGCTTTATCATATACAGCCTGCTTCGATTGGATGGAAGCAGGCTTTTTCGTTATAATTCGTTTACAAATTATCCGAGGAAAAATATGTCAATCATTACCGATGTACTTAGATCAACCAAAGCCGTCTTAAAGGGCATGAAAACGACCATTTCACAGATCCCGAAAGAGAAATGGACGGTTCAGTATCCGGACGAGCCGGTAACGGTTCAGCCGCGATACAGGGGGCAGCATTTGCTGCACGTGGATGAAAATGGAAAAGAAAAATGTGTCGCGTGTTATTTGTGCGCCGCAGCTTGCCCGTCGGATTGCATATACATCGAAGCCGTCGATGATCCCCGGCCCTATGATGAACGAATCGGGAGGGACGAAAGGTACGCAAAGGTTTACAACATCGATTACGGACGCTGCATTTTTTGCGGATACTGTGTCGAGGCGTGTCCAAAGGATGCGATCACCCACGGCTATAATTTTGAACTTTCCGTTTATAATCGCGCCGATCTCCTCAAGACCAAGGATGATTTACTTATAACCAAACAGAAGCAATCGGCCAATTACCGGGTCGCACTTTCATCCGAAGACGTTGATTCAGAGTTTAAGGAAGTCTGATGATAGGTCTCCGAAGTCTGGGAAGTCTCTGAAAAGTCTGGGATGCCGGGGAAGGCCAGGAAGCAAGAAGAATCGCCTGCGGCGAATCGTAAACCTAGACATTCACGACTGCAATACCGCCGACCACCTGGACAAATCTTGTGGACACATCCAATTTACCTCCGACACGAAAAGGCCGAATCTATGAGATTCACGCGATCGGACTTCGTGAATTCGCCGGCTTGCGGCGAGATGATCAAAAGCTCGACCCGTTTGAGCTGGCGCGGTACGCAAAACTTTTGGTAGCTGCATTTGAGCAGATCGAGCCGTTTTTGACCGCCGAGACAAAAGCACATCTGATCGGGGAGGGAAAGAACTCATGGTCAGGCGGGGCTACGTCGCAGACGCTTCCCGACGGAAGAAAAATTATCATTTTAAACCCGACTCACGGAAAAAACCGTCAGAATGCAACGCTGATGGAGGAGATCTGCCACGTATTCCTGGGACACAAGCCGAGTCGTCTGGCGATTGAATCGAAAACGAAAGATGGTAAAGTGATTGCACGCGACTATAATGCTGAAATTGAGGAGCAAGCCTACGCCGTCGGCGCAGCCGCATTGGTGCCGTTTTCAGCGCTAAGGCGCTTTGTCGAGAGTGGGAAAACCTCCCGGGGAATTTCAAGACATTTTGAGGTGAGTAACCAACTTGTTGAATATCGGATCAAAGTTTCAAGGATGTGGGGCCAATACCTAACGATTCAGGGCGAAAAGCCGTTTGGAAAACGCCAGGATTAAATGGATAAAGAACAAATAATTGAAGAAACTCACAGCAGTTCCTCGCCCGATGAGCGCCTTTCACTCGTTGATAAACTGCGGATGCTGCTCGATATCACCAAAACGATCAGCCAAACGATGGATACGCAGGAGGTTTTGACCTTTCTGATGGACACGCTTGGGTCATTAATTCCGTATGATGCCGCAGGAATTTACCTGATCGAGATGAACGATGACAAGAAGAACCCCTACATATTTAAATCAAAAGTGATTAGAGGGTATCGGCTGAGTTTTGAGCAGATCGAGCCGAGTTTAAGGCTGGGGGAAGGATTTATCGGGCATGTTGCTTTAACCGGTCGGTCAATAATCTCGCCCGACGTAAGCGAAGACGACCGCTATTTTCCTGCCCGAAAGCGAACCCGGTCTGAAATTGTCGTCCCGATCATTTCTAACGATAAGGTAATTGGAGTATTTGACCTAGAAAGCGATCGCCTGAATGCATACAGCGAAGATGATCTTTCGATGTTGCAGCTTTTAGCTTCGCAGGTGGCGATCATTATCGAAAAGTCGAGGCTTTACGAGGAATTGGTTGAAAAGAAAAGACTCCAGACCCAGCTGGAAATCGCCCGTGAGGTCCAACTAGAATTGCTTCCGGACGGCGACCCGCAGATGGACGGATTTGATATATGCGCATATATCTTTCCGACTGAGGAGGTTTCCGGCGACTATTACGATTGGGTAAAGATCTACGACGATCAGCTTGCGATAATCGTTGCGGACGCCGTTGGAAAAGGAATCCCTGCTGCGCTATTGATGGCCTTTCTACGCGCTTCGCTTCGGGCCGGCGTACAGATCGGTTACGCTCCGCAGGTTGCCTTTTCGAAGGTCGGGGATTTGCTGTGGGATTCGGTCGAGTCACATCAATTTATAACAGCGGTTTACGGGATGCTGGACACAACGAATCGAACGTTTGTCTATTCGAATGCCGGACATAATCCGCCTTTGCTCGTGAAGCCGAATGGTGAATTTCGATACGTTGAATACGGGGACCTGCCTTTGGGTATGTTTAGGGATAAACATTATCACCAACATTTTATCAGGCTCGAAGAACAACAGATATTAATTCTCTACACCGATGGAATCATTGAGGCGGCCAATGATACGGGCGAAGAATATGGACTGGAAAGGTTTGCCCACCGGGTCATCGAGGGTTTTGATCTTACCGCGAAAGAAATGATCGAATTCATACGCGAAGATCTTGTGAATTTTACCGAAAGCGAGTTTTTATCTGATGATGGTACGCTGTTTATCGTAAAGCCCTTGTAAATTTGTACTGAAAAGAGAAAAGCGAAAGGAGAATTCTCTACCTTCCGCGTTCCTTCAGTTGTTGGATATTGAAAAGATCTTAATGTGCCGTCAGCGATGTACGGACGCTGTCCCCACCGGGAACGAGCGGACTTCGGTAATCGCCGTAATTTATTTCCTTATATTGTGATACAACGTAGGAATCAAATCCGTATGCATCCAGGTAATCAGCAAGCTCAACCGAGCTGGGCACGTATATGGCCGGAGTGAAACCGAACTCCTCTCGTATCTCCAGGATCCGCTCAAGTACTTCAAGAGGTGCAAAACATTTTACTGGGTCGTGGTAGGTTGCCATAATTTGCGGCCGTTAAGACTGCTCAACAATCTCGACAGGCAAAACTTTGATTACCCAATCCGCCTAAAGGTTGTTTTTAATTTTCCTGGCAACGTCATTTTAGAATAACTACACTAAAGAGCACGTTACATGGGTTTTACACTTGGCCGGAGGTTTTGGTTTCAATGCCGAGCGGTTCAGCCGAAAGATTTGCAAAAGTGTCCGGAATGAGTCTAAACTTAGGGTACCCGGTAACTTTATGGAACCCGCTGCACTTAAAGGGAGAATAAAATGAATAGAAACCTTGCGAAGCTTTTTTCAATTTGTCTTTCCGTAGTCTTTATTGCGTCATATGGCTTTTCCCAGGACCGTGACACGATAAAAACGGCAGCCGGAAGCCAGTATCTCATTTCGGCAAAAGCGGGCGGGGTTAATTACGTCGCGGGTCGGGTTTCGGTTCTACGTAAGGACTCTACTTCCGGAATCCTTGTAAAAGGTGACTCGGTCAACGATGGCGAGACTATTGATACCGGCCCTGATTC
>JABDJV010000188.1 GCA_013003295.1 Pyrinomonadaceae bacterium
TGGGAGCATCGAGCCCCGCGATCAGTCCGAGTAGCGTTGATTTTCCGCTTCCGGATGCCCCGGTCACTGCTACAAATTGTCCGCTTGGAATTTCGATCGACACATCTTTAAGGATTGTTAGATCTTCCGTCCCTGAAACAACGGTTTTGGTGATATTTTTCAGTTGGATCATAAAGGTATACGAGCTATAATCGCTCCGAATCGAGGTCTTCTTTGGTGGCTATCAATCATATCGTTTGAAATATTCGCAAACAAGTTGCAAAGAATTTGCATCCAAACTACCGAAATTATCGTAAGAGATCATATATGCAAGCTATTATTCGTTTTACCGCCTTATTTTGTTTCATCTTTTTAGCGATCTTCGCAGCCTCTTGCGAACTATCGGTCGCGGAAAAAAAATCCGCAAAGAAAATTGACAGGCCGCTTATAAAACCGGAAAGCGTATCCGACAATCCGAAGATAATTGCTTTTGGGGACAGTTTGACCGCCGGATTCGGATTAACCGAAAAAGAATCCTATCCATACCTGCTGCAGAAGCGTCTTGACCGGGAAGGGTTCAACTACGAAGTGCAGAATGCGGGAGTATCCGGAGATACGAGTCTCGGGGGATTGGAGAGGATTGATTGGGTTTTGGAGCAGGAAAATGTCCAAATCCTAATTCTTGAGCTTGGGGCCAATGACCTGCTGCGCGGCGTGCCCGTCGAACGAATGAAGAAAAATCTCGACAAAATAATCACAAAAGTAAAGGCGAAAAACGTCGAGGTTTTACTTTGCGGAATGCTCGCACCGCCCACAATGGGAAAGGAATACCAGAGGGCTTTTGTAACTGCGTTTCCCGATCTGGCGACAAAGCACAACGTGGAATTTGTTCCGTTTCTCCTCGAAAACGTTGCGCTTAACCCGAAACTGAACCAGCCGGACGGGATCCATCCAAATGTCGAGGGAACAAAAATAATGACCTCAAATATTTACAAAGGTTTAAAGCCAATGCTTGAGAAGAAATGATATAGCTTTGCCTTTTCGGCAGGTCTCTGATTCTCAAGCACATTATTTCTTTGAATCGATATCGCGGCGCTTCCAACAAACATTTCGTACAATGGGGAAGATGTTAATGAAGAGAAAAGTAAAAATATGGTTGATAGCGTCAATATCGGGTTTGTTTTTAACCCATTCTTTATTCGCGCAGATTGATAAAGCGGATGTTTTAGGCACCAAACCCGCAAGTGTAAAGAATGAGGTTATGACTGCTCCCGAATTGAAGGATGACGGGGACTCGCCATTTAGACAAACGGCGAACAGCAAAAAACCTGAAAACAAACTCCCTCAGGTTGCTCCGTACAGTAGGCCCGATGCCGGCAAGCGCCTCAAACGTTACATTAATTCGACTATCGGTCCGAGATCGCTTGGGGTCACGGCGGTGAGTGCCGGTTTTTCGACCGTAACAAACAATCCTGAAGAATGGGGAAAGGGCGGCGCAGGTTTTGCCCGGCGCTTTGCCTCAAACCTTGGCGAAAAGGCTGTAAAGGAGACAGCTATTTACGGGCTTGATGAGGCGTTGAAAGTAGACAGCGGTTTTTATCGAAGTTATAAAAGGGATATCAGATCGAAAGTGGGAAATGCCGTGCTTTCAACTTTTACCGCAAGAACTAAAAGCGGAAAACGTGTGGTCGGGGTTCCAAGAATAGTCGGAACTTACGGCTCAAAGATCATCGCGCGCGAGGCCTGGTATCCGGAGCGCTATAACTATAAAGACGGACTAAAGAGCGGTACTATATCTTTGGGAATAAACACGGCGTTAAATCTTTTCCGTGAATTTGTCCTAAATTGAGCTGGAAACGCGAAACACAATTCACCCGCGTACACTAAATCTATTCAAGATATGAACATGAATCGTTTGGAGTGTGCCGCTTGCGGTTTGGAGCATGATCCCACGCGGCTGCAAAATCTCTGTACCGAATGCGAGAAACCGCTCTCGGCAATATACGACCTCGATAAAGCCGCCGAATCGCTGACCAAGGAAAGTCTGACGACGAGGGGATCCGACCTCTGGCGCTACAGGGAAGTCTTGCCGATAAAAGACGAGAGGAACATTGTCAGCCTCGGTGAAGGGTGGACTCCATTGCTCAAAACTGAACGTTTGGCCGCTCGCCTGCCGATCGAAATTGATCTTTATATCAAAGACGAATCAAATAATCCGACCCAGAGTTTTAAGGCCCGCGGCATGACCGCAGCGGTTTCGATGGCGAAGGAATTAGGCGCCCGGAAACTAGCGGTTCCCTCAGCCGGAAATGCCGCCGGCGCATTGGCTGCATATGCGGCGCGAGCGGGCATGGAGGCGCACATTTATATGCCGGTTGATACACCGCGCGCAAATATTGTCGAATGTGAGCAATCCGGGGCATTTGTAACGCTCATCGACGGCTTGATTACCGATTGCGGAGCAGAGATCGCGAATCGAAAAGACGCCGAGGGTTGGTTTGATGTTTCGACACTGAAAGAACCCTATCGCCTGGAAGGCAAGAAAACCATGGGATATGAGCTTGCCGAGCAATTTGAATGGGATTTGCCCGATGTGATTCTTTACCCCACCGGGGGCGGAACCGGCTTGATCGGAATGTGGAAGGCTTTTGGCGAAATGGAGGAGCTGGGCTGGATCGATTCGCGCCGTCCGAGAATGGTTTCGGTTCAATCAACCGGTTGCTCGCCGATCGTTGATGCTTTTCAGGCGGGAGAAAGATTTGCCGCTGAATTTAAAAATGCTGCAACTGTCGCTTCCGGGTTGCGTGTGCCAAAAGCGGTTGGCGATTTTATGATCATTGATGCACTCCATGAGTCGGAAGGGACCGCGGTCGCTGTCACCGATGAAGCTCTCACCAAAGCTGTCAAAGAGATCGGTTCGGCTGAGGGATTATTCGCTGCACCGGAAGGGGCGGCTTGTCTTCCGGCGCTCAGGAAATTGATAGAAGATGATTTTGTAAAAAAAGGGGATCGGGTAGTTATCTATAACACTGGCGCCGGTGTTAAGTATTTGGAGTGTTTTTGACAGTCTGAAAATGCAATATTTCAAACACTGTGGGAATCCACGTTGTCGGATTTTGTATGAAATAGCATAATTCAAATATCCTCACACCAATTTTTTGAGGACTTTGATATATGTTTCGAATGTTTTTTAACCTTGTGATCTTTTTATTCATCGTTTTTGTTGCGATTTACGCCATCGTTTAGAGTCAGAACATCTCTTCTCATTTCGTTCTAGTTCCTAAAAGGCAAAAATTAAAGATCTTAAATTTGAGTTTCACTGTCGACCGCCGGGTCTTGACGGTGAGGCTCTTTTTTGTCACGTCTGTCATCCCGGTTGCTTTATCTAATGGAAAGCGATGATCCGTCTTGTCCCGTCAAAATAAAGCTAAAGTTTTCGCCAAAACTGCCGAGAAGAAATAGTAGTGTTTCGCACACGAATTCCTTCCCAATTAAAAAAGAAGATCATGAACTTACAACAATCGGATTTAGCTCCCAAATTCTACGCCTTTAACAAAATCGACATAAAGACACTCGTCAACCAACGAATTCCGCCTTCCCCGGGCGGCTTGCTCAAACTTTCCGAACTGCTCAAGGATATCAACTCGTCGACCCGCCAGATCGTTGATGCGATAAGCTACGAACCTGCCCTGGTCGCCAAGATCCTGCGCCTTGCAAACTCACCGATCTACTCATTTGAAAAAGAAGTATTATCAGTTGAAAGTGCTTTAACGGCGATCGGAAACCAAATGGTCAGCGACATCGTTATGCTCGAATTCGGATCCCGAACAGTGAAAGGCGGCTCCAAACAGGGAGACGCCGAAAAGCAAATGTGGGAGCATTCAATGGCAGTCGCGGTCATAGCCCGGGAGATCAGCCAATGGCTCGGTATGCGCGGATTAGAAGAGGCATTTATCTGCGGTCTGCTACACGACTTTGGGAAATTCTTACTGTTAAACCACGATCCAAAGGGATATCTCGAAATAATGACGATCAAAGATGAAGAGGCCATGCTGAAGAACGAGCGCCACAAGTACGGCTATAGCCACACTGAAGTGGGAGCGCTTGTTGCGCAAAGATGGGATCTGCACGAGCAGATCTGCCAATCAATTTTTGATCATCATAATCCGACGCTTGCCGCCCAGCCGACTCTGATCGCACATATTATTGATGCTGCCGATCAGATCGCAAATGCAAACGGGTATGGAATCAGAGACGAAGGGTCAGGAAATGTATGGCAATCGCCATCCGGAAAGAAGCTCAAATTTGACGAGGAAGCCGTTGCACAGCTATGGGAAAGCTCAAGCGGGAAGATCTCCGAAGTGATCAGCACCTTTGGATAAAGCATTTCCTCAATCAGAACCCTCGATAAGCTCGGTAATCGTTTGAAGATCCTCGAAGACGTTTTCGCTTAAATGGACTCTCAAAGCCCGGCGCTGCCTGTCGAGAAGTACCTGGAAGTCTCCACGCGCCTGAGCAGATTTTATAACGCCGAAAGTATATTTGTTGCCGGGAACTTGCAGGTCTTGTTCATCGTCCGACGTGATTTGCATGAATACTCCATTGTTTGCGCCCCCCTTGTATGCTTGTCCGGTCGAATGAAGGAATCTCGGTCCAAACCCTAAACACGTCGCTGCACCAGTTGTTTTCAATACTTCATGACGAATATCCTGAAGCAGCTTTTCGTAGTCCGGCCTCATTTCTACGTAAGCGAGAAGGGCGAAATAGTCGTTCTTTTTTATTCTTGCTATATGCGCTTTTAGGTAAGATTCAAGTGGATTTTCCTCAAAGGTAGCATCTTTCAGATCGGCCAAATTAACCGCGTCGGTAAATAGCTTGATACCGCCCTGCTCATAAAATGGTTTCTCCCCGGGGAGCTTCCCAGTCTTTTCGTATGCCGAGGTGATCTTTTTTGCTTCGATCTTGGCCGATTCGACGTCGGGTTGGTCAAAAGGGTTTATCTCCATGATCGCACCGGCGACGGCGGTGGCAAACTCCCAACGAAAGAACTCCTGTCCCAGATTCAGCTTTTCGGCAAGATTGATACGAACTACCGGTTGACCGCTTTGCTCGATCTGAGCAACCCTCTGAGCGGCGCCGGAGCTGTCAAATTCATCCGTTTTCAGATACGCGAACATGCGATCGCTTCCGTACTTCTCAGGGTCCCGGATAGATTCACGGTCGACGGGAATGATCGAAACGCCATTCTTTCCGGTGCTCTCAGCTATCAATTGCTCGAGCCATGCTCCGACATCATAAATCTCCGGCGAGGTAAAAATCGTCAATTTATCGCGTCCATGCTCATGGCAGACGCCGAGGATCGCTCCAAGCAGCGCGCCCGGATTCTCATAGGGCAGGTCTGACTTTGAGGCCTCCACCATTTTTATCGAACTCCGGAGGAAAGACTCAACGTCGATCTGCATAGCCGCTGCAGGAATCAATCCAAACACTGAAAGCGCCGAAAACCTTCCTCCCACCGTAGGATCTCCGTAAAATATGTTTCGAAAACGTTCCTTCTTTGCAGCCGCCTCAAGTTTCGATCCGGGATCGGTTATCGCAACGAATTTACTTCCGGCGTGATCTCTCCCGATAGTCTCGGAAACCCTATCAAAGAAATACTGCTTAAATGCGTTTGGTTCGAGTGTGGAGCCCGATTTGCTGGCAACAATAAAGAGAGTTTTTGCAAGGTCCAATTTGCTCTCAAGGGTCTTTATCTGGGCCGGGACCGTAGAATCCAGAATATGGAAGTTTTGCTTATCAAATGTGATCGAGAAAACTTCCGGGCAGAGTGAAGACCCACCCATCCCGAGCAAGACTATGTCCTTGAAATTCTTCGCATCCTCAGCAAAATATTCATACTTTTTCAGGTCTTCGAGCTCCCGGTTTGCGATATCCAGCCAACCGAGCCATTGGTCCTCGTCTTCATTTGACCAAATCAGCGGATCTTTTTTCCAGATGCGACCGACCACGTCGAGACTTTTAAATTCTTCGAGCTTTGCGTGAAGGGCGGTTTCCAAGTCTTCGGGGAGCGAATAGTTAAACTGATTAAGCATAAAAATAATTTATCACACCCGCTTTCAGAACGGGAACGGATAACCCATGCGAATTATGTATTCAGCGCTCTCGTTGATTCGATCTTCTGATATAATTCGAAAAAAAGGAGTGACTGCTAAACATATGAAGACCCTTATACTTGTGCTGACATTGACGCTGCTGCTTCCGGTGGCGGTATTCGCAACCTCCGGGTGTCTCGAATCCGCGAAGGTTAAAAAACCGAATTTAAGTGCAAATACAGCCGGACTTTATAAGGCCAATCTTGTATTAGCAGAGGTTGCGATTCTAAAGGATAAGAATAACGCTGACGCGATCATTTGGCTTGGAAGGCGTAACGCGTATCTTGGAAATTACAAAAAAGCGATAAAGATCTATGCCGATGGAATGAAAAAACATCCCAATGATGCACGCTTTTATCGGCATCGCGGTCATCGTTTTATTTCCATTCGCTGCTTTGACGACGCGATCAGTGATTTTAGAAAGGCTGTGAAGTTGATCGAAGGAAAGCCGGACGTGGTCGAGCCGGACGGATTGCCAAACGCGCGAAATATACCTACTTCGACGCTTCAATCGAACATCTGGTATCACTTAGGACTCGCGTATTATCTAAAGGGTGAATTCAAAAAAGCCGCAGAGGCATATAGGGAGGGATTACTAGTTTCCAAAAATCCCGATATGCTCGTCGCGATGACAAACTGGCGCTACATCGCCGTCAGGCGCTCGAAAGGTAAAGTGGCGGCAGAAAAAGAAGTTTCGCGAATCGCAGATGATCTCGACATCATTGAAAATGAGGCTTATTACAAGCTCGTGAAAGTCTATCAGGGTAAATTAAATGCCGATAAACTCCTAAAAGAGATCAGCAGCGATGCCAATAATCTGAGCAATGCTTCGCTCGGATACGGCTTGGGTAATTGGTTTTTGATGAACGGCGGGAAGGAAAAAGCCTTTGAGATATTCCGCCTGATAACCGGCGGTGACCAGTGGTCGAGTTTTGGATATATAGCGGCGGAAGCGGAACTAAACAGGCAGAAAAATGCGCGAAAGTAAGTGGGCCGGTGGTTATACCGTAGTTTAGAAGCAAAAAGGCTGGTTAGATTTAGAAAAACGTATTGATCTCAATTAATTGTGGGCACTCGTTTACAGTACTGTTGCGGCCTGAATTCACGAATTGTACTATTTCAAATACTTTTTACCCTCTAACTCCTTCGGCAGCAGATCTGAACTTTCACCCGAATCCTTCCCATATCCCAATTCTTTCATCAATTTGGTCGGCGCATTTCTGAGTTTCATTGGAATCGGAAGATTGCCGAAGTTTTTAACATCTTTCATTGCTTCTTTATAAGCATTGTATGCGCTTCGGTCCTTTTTTGCGTTAGCCAGGTAGGCAACCCCGTGAGCGAGATTTAGCACGCATTCCGGAAGACCGATCGTTTCAACCGCCCGAAATACTTCGTTTGCAACCACCAAAGCGGTTGGTTGGGCCAGGCCAATATCCTCCGACGCAAAGATGACCATCCGCCGGGCGATGAATTTTGGGTCTTCGCCTGCGGCAACCATCCTCGCCAGGTAGTAGACCGCCGCATCCGGATCGCTCGCGCGCATCGATTTTATGAATGCGCTGATCGTGTTGTAATGCTCCTCTCCCTTTTTGTCGTATCGAAGGTACTTGGACTGGAGGGCGTTTTTGAGGTTTTCTACCGTGACGGCCTCATAGAGGTCTGACGTGTTTTCGATCATCGTGATCGCCTGGCGGGCATCTCCATTTGCCATTGCAACAAGCCAGTGCGCCGTGCGATCGATCAGGGTCATATCTTTTCGTTTGTGCTCTGGGGGCCGCCGGGTGTTGGGAAAACCAGTCTTGCCAGGATCTACGCAAACGAGATCAACGCGGAGCTTTACGAACTCTCGGCCGTAACGGCAGGAAAGAACGACGTACGAAAGATCACTCAAGAAAAACTTGATACCGGCAAGACTAAAGTTCTATTTCTTGACGAGATCCACCGTTTTAATAAGGCGCAGCAGGATTTTTTGCTTCCATTTGTCGAAAATGGCGAACTCGTTCTGATCGGCGCGACGAC
>JABDJV010000190.1 GCA_013003295.1 Pyrinomonadaceae bacterium
TTCCAAACCAGGACCCGACCATATCGGAAGCCGAAAGTTCGAACCCATCGCCGCTCTATTTGCCTTTGGCGAAAAAGGGTCGGTCGATTTTTTCGTGATCACGACTCCGTAAATATCCGCCGCTTCCGCAACCCGAAATATTGCCCCCAAATTACTCGGATTTCCGATGTGATGGAGACATAATACGATCGGTCTCCCGGATTTCACTTTAACTAAAGCTCTTTCGATGGATTCCTTTGAAGTTTTTGGCCGATCGCCGATCAAAATTATACCCTGACTGTTCTTTGTATCAGAGAATGATTCAAATACGTCGTCAGAGGTGAAATATGCTTCGGTAATTGCCGATATTTTCTCAAAGACCGGCCGATTCTTTTCCTTTTTGAGAAAACGCTCTGAAAAAAAGGACTTTTTAATTCTCAGATCCGATCTGAGGGCTTCTTCTGCAAGTCTCACTCCTTCGATAAGGATCAATTTCTCGGGCTTCCCGCGCCTGACACTCTTTACGAGTTTTAAATTCTGGTTCGCTTTACTGGTTATTTTTTGCATTGATCGATGAGATAGACGATAATTCGACCTTCCTGTCAAGAAATTAAATCTATCAGATATGACCGGGAAGTTTAACTTTGCCTGTCATTTTTAATCAGAAATACGAATCCAATTGTTTGCTTAATGCGAATAAACCTAATAACTTCATTTATATCCAATCAGGAACGAGCAAGGGGAGGGTAATATGGTTACAGAATTACTACAAAATAAGGGGTTGTCGCGCGTAAGGGAAGGCGATGATGAGCGTAAGGGCCTTCGGGAAGGTATCGAGCAATGCCGGCTAATAACCCGCAAGTATGGGACCAGTTTTTACTTTGCGACCCAGTTCTTTCCAAAAGACGTCAGGGAGGCGATATATGCGGTGTATGCATTCGCACGAATCCCGGACGAGATCGTCGATGATCCTAACAAGTCCGACCCGCAGCTCACGATCGCAAAGCTTGAGAAGTGGCGGCGAAGCTGGCTGAAGGCGATGGAGACCGGAAACAGCGACGATCCGGTTATGAAGGCGATTGTCTTCACATTCTCAAAGTATGGAATTACGATCGAGGATGGCGAGGCCTTCCTAAAGTCTATGTTTCTCGATGAGGAGAAGTTTACATACTCCACCTATGATGAGCTCGACGAGTATATGTATGGCTCGGCCGGCGTCATCGGATTAATGGTTACAAAGATCATTGGATTTCATTCCGACAGTGCATTTCCCTATGCCATCAAACTTGGCTACGCATTCCAGCTGACAAATTTTCTCCGCGATATTAAAGAAGATTCTCAAGATTTGAACCGGATATATATGCCGTTAAACGAGTTAACGAAGTTCGGATTTTCACATGAAGATATTCGTTCAGAAAGGTTTGACGATAAGTTCGCGGACTTCATGAAGTTTCAGATCGCGCGCAACAGGGAAGTTTACCGCGAGGCGTTGCCGGGAATTAAGCTCTTAAAATGGCGCGGGAGATTAGCCGTTCGGATATCCTATGTTCTATACAAGGAGATCCTGGCTGAGATCGAACGAGCCGATTACAACATATACAAAGGTCGGGTAAGAACCAATCTTGGGCAGAAGCTATGGCTTTCTGCGAAGGCGCTGGTCGGAATATATGAATAAACGGGTTGCTGTTATCGGCTCCGGGATCGGCGGTTTGGGAGCGGCGGGATTATTCGCGAAAAAGGGCTACGAAGTTACCGTTTTAGAAAAGAACGCTAATTTCGGCGGAAGAGCTAACGTATTCGAACACGAGGGGTTTCGATTTGATATGGGACCATCGTGGTATCTTGCCCCCGATCTTTTCGAACATTATTTCAACCTGGTTGGAGAAGAAATTTCGGACCATTTAGAACTTGCAAGGCTCGAACCTTCGTATCGTATTTTCTTCAAAGGCGAAAAGGAAAACATAGACATCCACTCGAATATCGAAACGGATTCCGCTACTTTCGACGCCATTGAACCGGGATCGGGCAACAATCTGAAGAAATACCTGAAACAGTCAGAATATCAATACAATGTTGCAACGCAGCATTTTATGTACAAGAACTACGACAGCGTTTTTGATTTCTTTAACAAACGTGTCATGACCGAAGGTCAAAAGCTCTCAGTATTTTCCAAGATGCATAAATTTGTATCGAAGTTTTTCAAAACGAGAAAGCTTCAACAAATAATGGAGTATACGATGGTATTTCTAGGGACATCGCCCTATGAGGCTCCGGCCTTATACAATTTAATGAGCCATATGGATTTCAACCAAGGCGTATTCTATCCGCAAGGCGGTTTTTATGCGCTCATAGAGGCTCTGGTGGCAATCGCGGAAAAAAACGGGGCAGAGGTAAGGAATAACGCGGAAGTTGCCGAGATCGTCGTTGAGAATGGAAGGACCACCGGAGTGAGATTAACAGGAGGAGAATTTGTTTCCGCAGATCTCGTGATTTCCAATGCGGATATGTGGTTTACCGAAACAAAGCTGCTTGATAAGAGTTCGCGGACATATTCGGAAAGATACTGGCGTAAGAAGATCATGGCTCCCTCAGCATTTATTTTATATCTCGGAATAAAAGAGAAGATCCCATCGCTAATTCACCACAATTTATTGTTTTCAAAAGACTGGCGTAAGAACTTTGACGACATTTACAAAGACCCGTGCCTGCCGGCCGAGCCCTCGCTGTATGTTTGCGCACCGAGTGTCACCGATGCCGATACGGCGCCTGACGGGAAGGAAAATCTCTTTGTATTGGTGCCAATAGCGTCGGGCCTATCCATCACCGAGGATGAAAAAGAGTCCTATGCCGATAAAATTTTGGACCTGATCGCAGATGAAATGCGGATTCCCGGATTGCGGGAAAAGGTCGAATATCAAAGGATCTATACCGTCGATAACTTTGCCAGCGACTACCACAGTTTCCGCGGATCGGCACTGGGATTGGCTCATAATCTCTGGCAGACCGCGATATTCAGACCAAAGAACCACTCGAAGAAGGTGGAGAATCTATTTTATGTCGGAGCCGGAACGAATCCCGGGATCGGCACGCAAATTTGTTTGATAAGTGCCGAACTTGTTTACAAACGCGTCCACGGAATAACTTCTGCGGCACCACTAGAAAGCCTCTAGAGAAATTTTTCGAAAGCAATATACCAAAAGAGTATGAATCCGATGACCGCGTTGATATATGGAAAGTATCGATAGATCTTAAAGACCGCGTTAAACCTACTGAAACGCAGAGATATCAGGAGCATGGTCGAATAAACGAGGGCAAAAAGAATTGAGATATGTCCGAGATATTTGTATGCAAGGATCGCCGAACCCACATATAGTAAAGCACAAAAAATGTGAGTTGCGGTCGAGCCGAGTTTGGTCGCGATCGTACTGATACCGGCAGCCTTATCAGCTTCTATATCCGGAATTGCGGAGTATGCATGCATCGCCATTGTCCACAGGCCCGCCGCAGCAAAAATCAGGGGTGAGGGGTAGCTGCCGGAAACCATTTTAAATGCAAAGATGCCAGGAAATATGTACAGAACGTTAAATAGAGAATCAATCAGCGGTTTTGTTTTAGCCCGAATTGGCGGAGTTGAATAGAAAATTGAAAAGAAGTAGAAACAAAGCAGAGGAACCGAAGCCCCAGATACGAGGAGATAACTGGCGGCAATGAATGGGATATTGAATAGAAAAATGATCACCGATAATCTTTTTGCTGCTTCGGGCGTTACGAGAGTTTCGTATTCTATTTTTTTTCGGTTGATCTTATCGGTTTCGTAGTCAAATATGTCGTTGACACCGTAGATCAAAAGGTTTGCGGGAATGAGGAAGAAAAGTGCGAAAATAGCGACCTTCCAGGAATAGAGATCGCTTTGGTTTGAGGCGGCGGCAGCAAGGCCGACAATATAGGGCCCAAATATATATATCCAAAACCGCGGACGACTTATTTTTATAATCTGTCTGATTTCTGACACCAAATTATTATAACTTACGAATGAGCAAGCCATACAGAAACGCAGGTCTAGCTGCTATATTCATTATTCTATGCATCGGTGCCTTTTTTATGGCCAATGTTCCGATGCCTCCGTGGGCCCACCTGGCTTCCGGATTAAACATAATTCTGTTTTCGATTCCTACTATCATTGCTGCGGTTTATTGGCTTGGCCGCCGGGATGCGTTCGTTCTTTTTGCAGTTCTTGGCGTTTTTGCTTTAACGATCGAAACAGTAGCTATTTCAACCGGATTTCCCTACGGTCATTTTTCCTATTCCGAGATGCTCGGATACAGACTCTTCGGGAAAACGCCCTGGACGGTTATGTTGGCCTGGACGCCTTTGATACTGGCCGCGTTCGTAATTGCCGAAAAACTCCTTTCGTCGCTGTGGTTAAAAATCGTTGCGATCGCTCTGCTTTTGACCGCATTTGATTTGGTCCTCGACCCCGGTGCGGTAAAGCTGGGTTTTTGGGAATTTAGCGATGGCGGATGGTACTATGCAGTCCCCTGGTCCAATTTCGCCGGCTGGGTATTCTCAGGGCTGATCGGGGCCGGCATTCTTCACTTTATACTGGGCCGTATTGGCCCCCTGCTTCCTGCGCCGGTTCAGATGATTCATAGTGGGTTTCTGACATTATTCTTCTGGACAGCTTTTGCTGCGTTTTCGAGCATGCTGATTCCGGTGTTGGTCGGTTTGATCTCGCTAATTCTAATGATCGTTGTTTATCGGGCACATTATTATTCATTTGACGACATGGTTGTTTTGGTAGATGAACAAAATAAACCAATTGCTACTGCGCCAAAACTGCCGATACACAGCGATGAAACACCCTTGCACCGCGCGTTTTCGGTTTTTTTATTCAATCGCAGCGGGCAGCTCCTGCTTCAGAGACGAGCGGAGCATAAGAAAACCTGGGGTGGGATTTGGTCAAACTCCTGCTGCGGCCATTTGATGCTCCACGAGAGTGTCTTAAGCGCCGCTAAACGAAGGTTGAAATACGAACTGGGAATGAATGGAATCGACCTAGAGGTTGTGCTCCCCGAGTATCGCTACCGGGCGGAAAAAGACGGCATTGTAGAAAATGAGTTGTGTCCGGTGCTGGTCGGTTTTACCAACGCTGATCCGGAATTAAACCCCGACGAGGTAGCTGACTTCCGCTGGGTCGATTGGATGGATTTTGTCGATCAGGTAAGCGAACCGGAAAACGCCTTTTCACCCTGGGCAATCGAGGAAACTATGCTGCTCGAACAAAGTAGCGAATTCAGAGACCTGTATCAAGAAAACACAAGTATCCGCGATGTTTGAAACTGCTATTTTTTTGTCTTGATCGTGATCGATTTGATGACGACATCATCGAGGGGTCTTTCCCGGCCGTCCCTGGCGACTCCGGCAATTGTCTTCGCATTGTTCATTCCGGCGATCACCTTCCCAAACACCGTATAGTTTTTATCGAATCCCGGCTCCCGCTTCAGAGTTATGAAAAACTGCGAATTCTGGGAATTAACATCACTGCCCTTTCGCGCGGCGCCGACGATTCCGCGATCGTATTCGAGATCGCTAAATTCCGCCGGAACATCTGTTTTATCCGAAGTTCCGATTCCGTCATTCGACGGATCCTTATCCTTTGAGTTCGGATCACCAGCCTGGATCACCGATGGATTGACCCGGTGGAAGGTGACGCCGTTATAAAAGCCTTCACGGGCAAGCTCCTTAAAACGCGCGACCATTTTTGGCGCGATATTCGAATATAGTTCGATTGTAATCGGTTGAAACGCTTCCGAATTCTCCATTTCAATGATCGCTATCTCATCGTCGGCAATCGGTTTTACCTCTTCCTGGATCGTGGAAGATTTCGCAGAATTTCCGGTACGTGAAACGCTCCCGTTTTGGACGCATGAAGAAAAAGCAAAAAGGGAAAAAATAACAATAAGAAGCGGGGTTTTGATATTCATAAGCGTTTAAAAGTGTTTATCGCTATCGACTAATATTGTGACCGGACCATCATTTACAAGCGCGACATTCATCATGGCCTGAAATTTCCCGGTCGATACGTTTTTAACCTGTTTTTCAGCTTCACTAACAAAAAATTCGTAAATCTCATTCGCCTTTTCCGGTGCAGCCGCTTTTATAAACGAAGGCCGCCTGCCTTTTCTGACATCACCGAGAAGTGTAAACTGCGAGACTACCAAGAGTTCGCCCGACGTTTCCTTAAGCGAAAGGTTCATTTTTCCTTCGGTATCTTCAAATATCCTCAAATTCAAGGTCTTTTCAAGCATATAAGAAGCATCTGATTCCGAATCGGTTTCTGCAATTCCCAGAAGAAGAAGGATCCCTCGTCCCATCTTGCCGATGGTTTCACCATCGACGGAAACACTCGCACTGGAAACTCTCTGAACTACTGCCCTCATATTCTAACGTGAAAATGGCAGATGTGTTGGTTTGAAAACACACCCGCCAACCTCAAATCTAATGCTCAACTAATCTTCGATAAAAACCTTTTCCATTACGACTGGTTCGACCGGTTTATCGCCGGGATGAGTTTCGACCTCGGCAATCGTGTCAACAACATCCTGCCCTTCAACTACCTTTGCGAATTTTGTGTAGCTCGGCGGAAGCGGATAATCGCTGTGCATTATAAAAAACTGAGAACCGTTCGTGTTCGGACCGGAATTCGCCATCGCGACCGTGCCCTTGTTATAGGGTCCCTGGTAAAGCGGCGAAGACTTATCGATCTCGTCGTCAAATTTTCCGCCCCACGCCGATTCTCCGCCGTAGCCCTCGCCCTGCGGATCACCCCCCTGAATCATGAAGTTTGTAATCACCCGGTGAAAAATAACATCGTCGTAGTAGTTCTTTTCCGCCAGCATACGAAAGTTCTCCGTTGTCTTCGGGGCGTCTTCTTCCAGTAGTTCAAACTTGATCGTACCCTTATTCGTTTCGATAACTGCTTTTCTATTAGCCATTTGTAACTCCCAATATGTGTGTTTTTATCGCAGCGGAGACACCGCTTTCGTTGTTTCCATCAGTTGTATAAAATTCCTTACGCTGACGCAAACTGAAGTCCGCATTTCCCATCACGACCGCGGTCCCGGCGTACTCCAGCATTTCAAGATCGTTAAAATTGTCACCTACGGCCATTATACCCCTGGGGTCTATTCCATGATGCTCGGCGAGTTTTTTGAGACCGGCGGCCTTTGAGCTGCCGTGCGGGAGGATATCCAGGAGTGTAAAATCCAAATCCCGGTAAATGGTCGCCAGAATGTTTGCTGTTCCGTTCAAACCAGTCTCAAGCTCTATCATGAGTTCCCGCATTTTTGCGCATCCACCGGAGAAACTTATATGTATGACCTCAGCGAGGGACAGCTCTTCCTTGAGGTCCTCGACCCGATGAACCGCTTCATCCGCATCGTCGCCGTGGAGCCGTTTGGCCCATTCAATATACCGGAGAAGCGGAACGTTATCACCGGATACAGACTCGTATAGCAAGGTACCCTTGCCATGCGGGTCCGAACTCACCAACGCGTCGCCGCCAAAATCTCTTCCCAGTCGCAATATGTCGATTATCGTTTCATGCTTTAGGAGGTCGTACGAGAATGTGGCCAGCGATTCTGCCGATTTTATGAGTGCGCCATT
>JABDJV010000418.1 GCA_013003295.1 Pyrinomonadaceae bacterium
CATTCGCATCGGTCGAAAAATTTATTCCTTCCTCGGCGTCGATAATTTGAGTGATCGCGGGAAGGGCGCCGACCGTGTCGGGATTTCCGTTTAACCTGACAAAAGCGTCAGACAGGAAAACTCGTCCCGAAATATTGGTCTTTAATAACGGATTGTAATCAACGCGACCTTGGAAATTGGTATTATGAGCATCATCCTCGCCGTCTATTCCTTCAGAAAATACTATTCGCGATAGACCTGTATTAAATCCGAATTTCCCGTCTTTTGTGCCATCGCCGATATTTCCGCGTACTCGCTTTAAGCCCATCCCGCCGTATTCGCCGACCAGACCCCCATGAAAACCACTTTTTGGCTCGGGGGTTTGAAAATCCACGACTCCGCCGATAGCGTTGGTTCCATAGATCGAGCTTCCGGACCCTCGTAAAACTTCAATTCGACTGACATTCGCCAAACTAAAGTCGCTGATAAATGGCGAGGCATCTCCTGTGATCGCCGCCGGATCGCGTAGTCTAAAACCATCGATCAGAATTGCCGTGTCATGATTTCTCAGCCCGCGTGTTTTTATGGTTGCGGTTCTGCCAAATCCACCCAGCTGCTGAACACGAAATCCGGGAATCGTGCTAAGTGCATCTGCGAGAGAGATTTCGTTTCGCTCCCTAACTTCCCGGTTTTCAATGACGCTTACAGATTTTGCGGTGTTTGAAAGCGGCTGGGTTGTTCCGGTAGCCACCACTACAACCTCGCCAAATTTTGAGATGGTGATCACTCCGTTTACCACTGTTACGGCGGCGTTTCGGCCTCCGTGGCTTAAAACATACTTACCGTCAGCGACACTTTCAAACGTGTATTTCCCGTCCTCATCGGTCTTCGTCGAAAGGATTCCATCCGGAGTAATTAACACAATCTTTTCGTTTCCGACCGGATTTCCGTTTTCTACAAGCGTTCCCGAAACCCTTGCGCCGGTTTGGGCCAAAGCCGCAGATATAAATAAAGTTAGTAAAAGAAGACTGCTTATAATTCTCATCTGATTTTCCTCGTTCTGCCCACCGCAGAAATTGGTTAGTTTTTAAAAATCATGTAACCGGCAAGGTTTCCTGACTTACGAAATCTTCGACTGGAGAATAGGCGTCCCCGCCTGTTATGAGCGCATCAGCGCGAAAATTTGCTACGAACTCGAATGTCCATCAAACACCATTCGCCTCAGAAACGCTAAAACCAAGCGTCTCCCTTTTTCTCCAGTCAAAAGCGATATGCCTTCCCGCGTGAGCAGTGGTTATATATCGCTATTCTTTCGTTTACAGTTGCGTGGGCAGTGCCGGTATTTCACCGCGCTTCCCTTGAACCGTTTACACCTGTTGCGCCACCGTCCAGGTGGCTGTCGCGAGTGCGTCTCGCGCTTTCTTGTCAAAACCATCTCCCGTTAGGGGATGGGTTTCTTGGTTCCGATTGGCTATTTCAAACTGAAACAATCCACGCATTACCCATCCGCTCACGCGGACGGTTCTGACCTGTTTTTCAATAGATCGTCGTCACCCTCGTATTTTTCGTCAGAGGATTCTCATCTAATAAAACTTTTACACCAAAGACATCGCGCAAATTCGCCTCAGTTAAAACTTCTCCGGGCGAACCGATTGCAACCACTTTCCCGCCCGACAAAAGAATGATCCTATCGGCGAATTCCGAAGCCAGGTTCAGATCGTGAGTGATCACAATCGCTGCCGATTCGCAAGATCTTGTCCGATCTCTGACCAGCCTCAAAAGCATTGCCTGATGTGACAGATCAAGATTGTTGGTCGGCTCATCGAGCAGCAATATCCGGGCTTCAGTGGCCAAAGCACGCGCCAGAAGAACCCGCTGTCTTTCTCCGCCTGAAAGCTCGTTCAACGGCCTGCGTTCAAGCTCCTCAAGATCACACAATCTCAGACAGTCTTGCGCGACGCCCAGATCCGTTTCCGTTTCCCAACCGAACGCCCCCCCGTGGGCAAAACGTCCGGCCAAAACGAACTGCAAAACCGTTATGGGAAATTTTGTTTCGTTTTCCTGCGCGACGACGGCGATATTTTTTGCGATCTCCGCTCTCGAAAGCTCGTCCAACGTTTGCCCCTTAAGGGATATCTCTCCGTTCGCAACCGGAAGCGTATTGTTCAATCCACGCAGCAAAGTGGTCTTGCCGGCACCGTTTGCACCTAATACGGCAACGATCTCGCCGGCGCTAAGCGAAAAACTAACTTCGCGCAGGATCTGCGTGTCACCATAATTGATCGATATATTCTCGACTTCCAACATTTAACAAATTGTAGGGGCGATCCCTTGTGGTCGCCCGTGAGCGAAGCGAAAAATTTGTGAAATTTACCGAATGTTTTCGCCATCCGGCTCACGGGCGAGGACAAGCCGTCGCCCCTACAT
>JABDJV010000433.1 GCA_013003295.1 Pyrinomonadaceae bacterium
GGAACAGATGAGTTGCATATTGCGGCCCGGATCTGGATCAAAGAGAATAAGAGTCTACGCAAAAAGTGAGCGGAAAAACCAAGAAAAGCAAAGTTTCTGACCGATCCTTGAACATGGAGGAGCTGCGAGAGCTTGCGGATTTAATTGACGAACGCGGATTTACCGATTTTGAGTTTGAAAATGAAGAAATTCGTGTGAGGATCAGCAAACAGCCGGCGGCGCAAGTTGTTCAAACGGCTCCGGCCGTCCAGGCAGTACCGGCAGCTGCTTCTGAAACCAAACCCGTTGTCGCAGAGAAGGTCGCTGAAGCTCAGGAGACAGCAGGTGGGGAATCCGATGCGGACGATGGATTGTTAAAGATCGAATCGCCAATTGTCGGCACATTTTATCGAGCTCCCGGTCCGGATAAAGATCCCTATGTAAAAGAAGGTGATCAGGTAACGCCGGACTCGGTTGTTTGTATTGTCGAGGCGATGAAGCTTATGAACGAGATTCAGGCTGAAACATCGGGCGAAATTGCAAAGATATATGTGGAAAATGGTCAACCCGTTGAATACGGTCAGCCTCTGTTCGGAATTAAGAGTTAAGATTTTGTGAATAGTGAATAGTTAATTGTAGATAGAGTTCGATTGAAGCATCTATTTACCGTTTTCGATTCACTATTTATGTTTTTAGAATGGAAAATCGCGAGATAAAAAAGGTATTGATCGCAAATCGCGGAGAAATTGCCTGCAGAATCATTTGGACCTGCCAGGAAATGGGAATCCGAACGGTAGCCGTCCACTCAGAAGCAGACAAGGAAGCTCTTCACGTTAAATTTGCCGACGAAGCAGTGTGTATTGGAAAACCACCTTCTTCTGAAAGCTACCTCAATATTCCTGCAATTATTAGTGCCGCTGAAATAACCAATGTTGATGCCATCCACCCTGGATATGGTTTTTTGGCAGAATCGTCCACTTTTGCAGATATTTGCGCCGAATGCAATATAAAGTTTATTGGGCCGAAGCCCGGGATCATCAAGATGATGGGTGACAAGGTCGAGGCCAGACGCACTATGGAAGCGGCCGGTGTGCCGATATTGCCGGGCAGCCCGGATCCGATCGCCGATGCGCGCGAGGCACAGGAAATTGCAAAGGAAATCGGGTTTCCATTGATAGTAAAGGCGGCAGCGGGCGGAGGCGGCCGCGGAATGCGGATCGTCCGTGAGGAGAAAGAACTCGCCTCCCAACTTGAAACCGCGCAGAATGAGGCCGAAGCAGCATTTGGTGACGGCTCTGTTTATATTGAACGATATATCGAGCGGCCGAGACATATTGAGATCCAGGTATTGGCGGATGAATACGGCGACTGCATCCACCTGGGCGAGCGCGAATGCTCGATCCAGCGGCGACATCAGAAATTGCTGGAGGAGGCCCCCTCACCTGTTATTACGCCTGAACAGCGTGAGAAAATGGGTTTGGCCGCCGTAAAGGCGTGTAAGGAGATCGGCTACTCAAGCGCCGGAACTTTTGAATTCTTGCTTGATGAAGACGGAAGTTTCTACTTCATGGAAATGAACACAAGGATTCAGGTTGAGCACCCGGTTACAGAGATGGTCACCTTGGCGGATATCGTTTATAACCAGATCCGGATCGCCAAAGGCGAAACATTGAGCTACACCCAGGATGAGGTCCAGATCGTCGGACATTCGATTGAATGCCGGATCAATGCTGAAGACCCCGTAACATTTGTGCCCTCGCCGGGGAAGATCACTGCGTTTAATTTACCGGGCGGACCCGGCGTAAGAGTTGATACAGCCGTTTACCCGGACTATGTGGTTCCTCCCTATTACGATTCGATGATCGCGAAACTGATCGTCCACGCGAGAACCAGGCAGGGAGCGATTCGGCGTATGAGACGCGCGCTTGAAATGATGGTTGTAGAGGGAATAAAAACCACCATCCCTTTGCATAAAAGGATCATGGAAGACGAAAGATTCCAGAACGGTGATTTTTCGACGAAGTTTATGGAAGAGTTTTTGTAGGTGTAAAACGAGGAATTGGTTTTGACCAATAACCTTCAAGCATTTACCATTCAAATTACTAGATTATTTGTGGTTATCAGTACGAACATACTGGAGTTACTGCAACAAAGGAGAGAGCATTTTTAATAGTTATGCCAACAGCAAAAGAAGTAAAAGAAAAAGTAGTAAGTGAGTATAAAACACACGACACGGATACGGGTTCGTCACCGGTGCAAGTAGCGCTTTTGACGCAGCGTATTAATGAATTGACTGAACACTTTAAGGTTCACAAGAAAGATCACCATTCAAGACGAGGGCTATTGAAAATGGTCGCTCAACGCAGAAAACATCTTGACTACATCAAACGTAGAGATATTAGCGAATACCACGCAATTATCAAGAAATTGAAGTTGAGAAGATAGTAAAACACCGGATAAAAAAGAAAAGTTGAAAGGATTCGATTATTGAATATTTCTGCAATCTTAAGTTTTAGTTTATAGGTATTTCCTTTCACTTTTCTCATTTATCCAACCTAAAATTGACTTCTTCGAGTCAATGAATAGATAGTTTCTCTCGAAGAGTTTGCAGACGGCAGCTGAACGTGACAGCGATTTGACCCGTGAGCAAAAGAGAATCACTAAAAAATTAAACGGAAGCGGCAGGATCACGACGTATGACTCTGTCGCTTTTTTGATATAGAGGATAAAAAATGTCAAAGAAAAAATACTTAAAAGAAGCGATAAAGCTCGGCGGAAAGGATTTAACCGTCGAGACGGGAAAAGTCGCAAAACAGGCAGATGGTTCTGTCGTAATCAGATATGGAGACACGATGCTTTTAGTTACAGCCGTAAGCTCCAAATCACCCCGCGAAGGATTAAATTTTTTCCCACTTACAGTCGAATACAGAGAATCAAGCTATGCGGCCGGACGAATTCCGGGGAATTATTTCCGGCGTGAGGGCCGTCCAAATGAAAAAGAAGTTTTGACCTGCCGGCTGATCGACCGGCCGGTTCGTCCGCTTTTTCCGGACGATTACAGAAACGAAACACAGATAGTTGGAAACGTGATTTCCGCTGATGATGAAAACGATCCGGACGTTATCGCGATCACCGGTGCATCATGTGCACTTTATTTGTCGGACATACCGTTTGAAAACCCGATCGCCGCTGTTCGAATCGGAATGATCGAAGGTAAATACCTGGTTAATCCAACGTATGATGAAAGACGCGAATCCGATCTGAATTTGATCGTTGCCGGAACCGAAGAGGCGATCGTAATGGTTGAATCGGAGGCAAACGAGGTTGACGAGAAAATAATGGTC
>JABDJV010000436.1 GCA_013003295.1 Pyrinomonadaceae bacterium
GCTCTCGCCTTCCCAACCGGCCTCCTGGGCACCTATCTCTTCGGGAGTTGCAGCACGTGAATTGCTCCCCGGAATCATCTGTAAAAAGTGATCGTTGGCCAGGATCGGCGCCTGAATATAGCACTGCTGCATATCGAAATTCTCCAGAGTTTCCAATTCGTCTTCTGACCCCAGTTTGCTGTTATCCCTATGAACAGGAGTGGTGTATGGAATTCCTGAACCGCAGGTGAGCATTGAAAACCAGCTGCATCTAACCGGCGCTCCCAGCAGGCTCTCAATAAACGGCGAGATGATCGTATCCAGAAACTCTCCAAAGGCCGGGTAATATTTTCGCGGCGTCAGCAAATCGTTCATCCAATAGGGAATCCGTGCAGCTTCATCGAGCCACTTAAACGGTGGATCGGTAAACTCGCCGGCCACGGCTCGATCAACAATTTTGTTCACGGCTTCGGAGACGGATTGGATTATCTCCCCCGGAACTGCATCGCGTACTACTACATAGCCTTTCTGCCGAAATTCAGTATTTTGTTCTTTCGTTGCCCTATTCATAAGATCGGTTTTTCGGAATTCGGAATTTTCGATTTCTTATCCATCTGTCATTTTCGCGTTCTCCACCAAAGAATCGCATCCCGAATGCGAAATCTAAGATAATGTGGAAGCATCCGTCGATAAAAGTTCATCGCGCGCCGGTATTTGGTCTTATATTGGTTTTCCGCTTTAAAAATATCCACCGCCTTCCGGATTTCGCGATTATCGATCTTCGTATCTTTTAGATAATTATCGAGCCAACGCAAATACATATTCAAATCGGAAAGCATATTTCCACTTTTTGTTAAAACGGCACTGCTGGAGTCTGGGTGTTGGCGATATTTTGCGAGGCATTCATCCAACAGATAGATTTTAGAGTTTAACGATACTTTTGCCCAAAATATCTGATCTTCGCTTACATGCTCAAAATCGTCTTCAAACAAACTGAATCGCTTTGAAAAATCGCTTTTCAGGATCACCGAAGCCATCCCTGGTTTTCGGCCGCCGGCCAAAAGGGTGTGGATAAAGAGCGCTGGAGGATCATAAGGCTTTTCCGTTTGAACTCTAAGGCTGACATCAAAATCCATTTCTTTTCCCTGTCGCGCGTTTGTCCAGGAAAACCAATATCGCAGGCTTCCGCAAACAACTTCGGCATCAGGATTTTTCTCGAACGCAGCCATTTCCAATGCGAGAGTTTGAGGGTAATAGACGTCATCCGAATCCAGGAATGTTATAAAATCACCCTTCGCGTTCTTGATTCCCAGATTTCGGGAGGAGCTCGCGCCACGCTGCTGTCTATTTTCGTGGCTGTAAATAAATATCTTTTCGGGATGATCTTCGGCGTACTGCCTGGCGACATCAGGACTCGTATCCGTTGATCCGTCGTCAACCAGAATTAACTCCCAATTCTCAAAAGTCTGAGCTAAAACGCTTTCAATTGATTCGGCAAGAAAGTCCTCGCGATCTAGAAATGGAATGATGATGGAAACCAGCTTATTATCTGGTTTCTGTTGAGATATTTGTGTCACTTATGATCTATCAATTTTCACGAATAACCGATGTTTTAGCAAAAGTATTCGCTTACCGCACCTATCTGATCGGCGCACTCCAATTTCTTTTCGTTATTTTTGATTTATAAAGACAAAAAGTGTCTAATTACGAATTCAGCGAACCCAAACTATAACATGATTTCGCGGTCAATCGGAGTGGCGAGGATGTCGAATATACTTACAGACAATGACGAGGAGCAATCTGCAGGAACTTCCGAAATACCACTCGTTTCCGTCGTGATCCCTTTTCGAAATCGAGAAGAGTTTTTGAATGATGCAATTGAAAGCATCAAAGCTCAAACTTACAAGAATTGGGAGCTGATTCTGGTTGATGATGGATCCACCGACGGAAGCCTTAAGATAGCGCAAGAATTTGCTGACCAGCATCCAGAGAAGATCTTTTTGCTTTACCACCCCGGGAATGTGCACAAAGGAGCGGGCGCAACGCGAAACCTGGGATTTCGTGATTCAAACGGAGAGTATGTTACTTTTCTGGATTCAGATGATGTACTCCTCCCCGAAGCGCTCGAAATGGAAATCGCGGCCTTCAGGAAATATCCCGGTGCCGAAGCTGTCTGTGGAAAGCTGCAATTTTGGTACTCTTGGTCCGAGGAAACGAAAAATGCGGGAAGCGATTTTGAGGTTGACCTGCTGCTTGAAACCGAAAAGTTATATGAACCGCCGTATCTTTTTATACATAATTTGAGGGCAGGCGGGCGAAAACCTCATTTTAATTGCACACTTCTTAAGAGCGAATTTCTAAGAAAAAAGGGTGTTTTTGAAGAACAATATGAATCAATGGGTGAAGATCAGGTTCTTTGGGCAAAAATTAGTCTGCAGGGAACTATTTATTTAATGGACGCGTGTTTGGCGAAATATCGTCAGCATCCTGAATCTATCTCGGCCGCTCACACCGATTCAGGCAGTCATATGGAGCATTGGGACGATTATCTTGATCGGGTGACGAAATACCTGGAGCACCAGGAAATCAAAGATGAAAATGTTTGGAGGGCTCTGAAAAATTTTAAGCGAAGCCTGTCATTTCGATCGCGTCTCAAGCTATTCACGACGATTCATCATCGGATCGTGCCGCTTCGCCTGCGCTATAAATTTCAAGACGTGCTGACCAGAATCAAACTCATGATGTTTCCGTCTTCTGCCGGGAAGAGATAGAATCCTTGAAAACTTGTGAGGTGGGAAACGACCTCGTTCTAAGTTCCTTTTCCACAATAGCGATGGCTAGCAAACACAAAAAAAGGGCATCCAATTTTTGGACGCCCTTTCTTAATTTATGGTACACCCGACAGGATTCGAACCTATGACCTCCTGATTCGTAGTCAGGCACTCTATCCAAC
>JABDJV010000448.1 GCA_013003295.1 Pyrinomonadaceae bacterium
GTCCCGAATAGATTCTATTATCATGGAAGCCCTACCGATTCCGACCGATCGAGCCGTTAATCATCGTAAATTGCGGCGCCGTGTAGCCCATTCGGATCCGACCGATTGCCCCGCTAGTCATCGTAGATGACGGCAGCGTATAGCCCATAGCGCAAGCTATGGGGGCTGCGTCGAAAAATAGGTTCAAGCTATCGTAGATAGCGGCAGAGCTGTCGCCCATTACATGGGCTCGATATATTGTTCAATATGCTCCCCCGGGTTCAAGCTATCGTAGATAGCGGCAGATCTGCCGCCCATTACACGGGCTCGATATATTTGTTCAATATTCTCCCCCGGGTTTGCTGCGCATCACCCGGGGCTAAATGCTATCGTCAGCCAACGATGACAAATAAAAAAAAGAGAAAACCCAAATTAGCCCTCCTAGAATCAGCCTCTCAGGCGATCGATTTCTAAAATGCGTCAAAAATGCAAAATAGTTACAATTCTTTATGATTCGCAATCGGTCTATTCACTTGTTTCCTTCAGAATATTGGTTCCAAAGATCCGTTGTCCGGCGATGGAAATGTATGCGGAGTAAATTAAGGCCTCGCTCTTCTCGCGATCGAGTTAAGGAACCCGATAAGCTAAAAGCCTCTGACGTGACGCTTCCGGGAATTCCAATACTTCCAACGCCATTTTATATTAAGTGGATTCGTAGTTCTCCGCATCCCGACAATTACCGAGGCACGCAACCCTAAAAAATAAAATCCGAATGTAAGATATTTGAGCATTACTGATTTTCACGTTGGGAGATGAGTAATCATCATACCCTTATACCCAATCGAACTAAAATCGATGTTAAATTTTCCCCGTATTTCATTAGACTCCCGAGGGAATAATTTGGTCTGAATTCTTAGTTTTGTTGCATTTTGTAAAAATTGCGGTAAGAATAAGGGCGTTTTTATAAATTCAAAGAGGAGTCATTTTAGGCCATGAAACTTTTATTATCGTTCGGTATATTATTTTTAGCACTTTCATTCTGCGGTTTGGGAGAGAGGATCTCCAAGCAAATAAGTGATTCCTCGGAGGAGACTACCGGCCCCGATACAGGGAATCCGGATGTTTCGGAGGCGCAGCCTGGAAAAGGTGATGAGGTTGAGGTTCCTAAATTAACTGCAAAGCAGGAAGATATTATAGCAAACGGAAAGGAACTCGTTTGGGACGAACAGGGGTTAACGTGGAAACTTCCAAAGGGCTGGAATAAGTTGTCTCAGAGCAAGAAAATGCTCAATTACGGATCCCCGGCGAACGGTTTCCTGATAGTATCGATTTCTTCTTTTGCAGAAAACTTTCCGGTCGATATCAGTCTCAAGGCTTTTTACGATTCGCATATTCGAAGAGCCAAAGATGGTGAGATCGAAGACGTTAGATATCTGGAGATCGATGGCGTTAAGGGGGTCGAATTTATCGAGTCGATGCCGGAGGACAAGAGCGATGCGCGCCGTCATCAATGGATCGCGTATAGAAGATATAACGGACAGGTTCAAATGCTAAACGTGATAGTCTCAACCAAGGGGAGCAATTTTGAGAGCCGCCGCGATGATTTCAAGGCCGTTATGTACTCGATGAAGATCGGAAAGTAGATCCTTTTTAAGATAATTGTGGTGATAGAGATTTTGCGTTTCTATCACCACTTTTCCGATTGAACGTCTTAAAGTCGGAAAGGTCTGGGAAATCGCCGCTCTCTATGAGCTATTCTTTCCGTCTCGTTCGTTACCGTGTTTAAAATTTCCGGTTACTTTTGCCAGTATCATTTGAGACTCCAAATCATCGGCATTATCCAGGCGGTTAGCATATTTTTGCGCGGATTTGCCTTTTAGCGTCATGATTTCCCTGTCGTTAAACGAAATGGAAATGGTGCCATTCTTGTATTCTCGATAAGAGAATGGCATATCTTCAAACGGATTACGCGGCGAGCGATCGTTCATTTAGCTTAATCCATTGTAGGTTTGTCTGAATGAGGGATAAAACAGGTCCGGCAGCGGGCTTCATACTTGCCGCTCGCACCTACTTCTACTCTTTCGTCAGATTCAAATGTGCGCTGCGAATAATTTGCCGTGTTGCCGCACCTGACGCAGATAGCGTGGGTTTTGGTGATAAATTCGGCGATCGAAAGCAGCTGGGGCATTGGCTCAAATGGCTTTCCCATATAATCCTGGTCGAGCCCGGCGACGATCACGCGTTTTCCGGAATTGGCCAATTCATTAACGGCTTCGACCACTCCCATATCAAAAAACTGCCCTTCGTCGATCCCTACAACCTCAGTGTCATCTTCGATCTGCGCGAGCAATTCCTTCGCGGTCATTACAGGTTTTGAGATGTGGGTCATTCCGGAATGGGAAGCGATTTCTTCGACTGAATATCGATCATCGATCTTTGGTTTGAAAACCTGAACCTTTTGGCGGGCGATTCTTGCACGGTTGAGTCTGCGGATCAATTCTTCACTTTTTCCCGAAAACATGGAGCCGACTATAACCTCCAACCAACCCGTTCCATTCTGTCTTCTTCGGCGGCGTTCATCCGTGTTATCGAACGTTAATTCATCAACCATTTTTACTCAGATTTTCCTTTCGCTGTTTTGAGAAAGGTAAGATTATCACATAAAGAATTACGCACCAACAAGGGGACAAGTTACCGCAGAGACGCGGAGACGCGGAGGGTTCTGGCAAATAAGTTTGAAAAAATAAGACCGAATAATCTTATCGTTGGGGCCGAAAATTTATACTGCATCAACACGAATTGCTCGGACTTGGACCTCCTTCGAGGGACTCTTAACGCTATGGGAAATGCCTTAATGTTTTCTATTTTCTCTGCGCCTCTGCGTCTCTGCGGTTCAATTGCTCACAAGAAGAGAAGCAATTTTATCGATCACCACCGAGCTTTCGGCTTTTCGGGTTTCGTTGTTACAAATGATCGCAAAGGCAAAGGTCTCGTCGGATGAATTGGCATATCCGGCGAGGGAATGTGCGTAGGTGATCGAGCCGGTTTTTGCCAGGATATGCCCTCTGACATTCCCGAGGCGGCCTTTTAATGTTCCGCTTTGTCCGGCGATCGGAAGAGAACTCTTAAAAACACCGGAAAAATCAGCCTGCGAGGCATAGACCAAAGCACGCGCGAATACTTCCGGTGTCACAAGATCAAGACGCGACAGGCCGGAGCCGTCATGGATCGCGATCTCGTTTGTCGAAATATTCTTGTCGCCAAGCCACTTTTTGATAAACGATGCGCCGGCAGAATCGACGCCCCGTAGCTTTTGCATTTTTGGGTTTTCGTCCGGCGCCTCATCCCCATACTTTTTTCCAAGGTTTCGCAGCATCAGTTCGGCATAAAGATTTACGGAATCCTTGTTCATTTTTCGAATTAATTCTGCAAGGGTTTGACTACTAAGGGATGCGATCTCGTTGGCATTTTCGGCGTCGAGTTTTTTTGCCGACTTCCAATCGGCCATTTTCGCTTCGCCATCAACTGAAATTCCGTTTTTTTCCAGGATTTCCTTAAAGATCTTTGCGGCCAAAAATGCCGGCCTGTCTACGGCGACTCTTGCTTTTAAGCTGTTTCCATTTCCCCAAACGTAAATCTTATTAGTACCCAGCTCGCGTTTTAATCCGATGGCTTCGAGATCCTCGATCGGGTTTACCTCACCCGAGAGTTCGACAAAATTCGAATCCGCTTTTGGTTTTCCTTTCTCCAACGTGACGGTTACCATATTCTCATTGATCGTGAGCGCCGAAGCCGCAGCTCCGTAATACCATTGAGCTTCATTCCAGGTCCAGCCGTCACCCAGGCGGTCGCCCTTGAAATAACTCTCATCACCGATCACGTCGCCCTTAATTTGTTTAATTCCTTTTTGATTTAATTGGCTTGCAAGTTTTGCGAGGCCTTCATTATCAAGATCGGCCGAGCCGCGGCCGTAAAGGGTAATATCGCCGTCGAGGATTCCATCTTTAAGGCCGGTTTTTGAGTAGACGGAAGTTTTAGAACGGAATCCCGCGCCGAGCTTATCAAGAGCGACGATCGATGTGAGCAGTTTTTGGATCGAAGCCGGATTGAATAATTTTTGGGCGTCGATTCCGCAAACTGCCCGACCATCCTTAAGGCCGATCGCGATCAATCCCCAGCGCGCATTCTTAAATTCGCTTTCTTCAATGGTCTTTTTTATCTGTGAGCATTTTTCGAGGTCCTTAGCTGCTTTTGAATACTCGATCGGCTTTGCCAGGTCGATACCGGATCTCGGTATTTCAAATGATGATTCCTCATTGGCGTTCTCAATTTTTGATTCGGTTTTTTCGAAAAGGAAACAGCCGGCGGAGCAAAACGCAAGGCTCGCGCAGATCGCCGAGAGAAAAAGAAGACGAATGGTGTTTAAATGCATCTCCGGAAGTCCCTATATTGTTCGGAGGTCGTTTCCTGTCATTTCTTTGGGTTTGTCGATTCCCAAAATGCCGAGGATAGTTGGCGCGACATCTTCAAGGGCACCGTCTTTCCGCAGCTGCGTGCCGTTGAGATTATTTGCTACCAAGTGAAACGGGACAGGATTCGAGGTGTGGGAATTCGAAAGTCCATTGGTCATTTGCTCACAATTACCGTGGTCGGAAGTGATCAACGCAACACCGTCGATCTCATGAACCTTCTTGATGATGCCGCCAAGACAGGTATCGATAAACTGTACGGCTTCGATCGTTTTATCCAGGTCTCCGGTCTGGGCGAGAATATCCGCTGCAGCGAGATTTACAATGAAAACATCGTTTTCGCCGGCTTCTAATCCTCTTAATAGTTTATCCGTAACTTTAAAACACCCCATTTCCGGATTACTTTCGTTTGACGCTTCCCTGGGCTCGATCAGAATCCGTTTCTCACCCGGGAATTCCGTTGTCTCACCGCCATTGAAAAAGTAGGTGACGTGGTCGAATTTTTCGGGTTCGGTGAGACGGCAATTCAAAACCCCATTATCTGCAAATACTTTGGCCAGAACATTTGGGGCCTCACCCGGCCTAAAAGCGACCGGCAAATTAAAATCGGGATGATACTGCGTTAAACAGACTGTATGCACTTTCGGTTTTCCGGCTGCAGCAAAATCGTAGGTCTCCGACAGGCACAATGATTTTACAAGCTGGCGCATTCGGTCAGCACGATGATTAAAAAAGATGACGACATCGTCATCAACGATCTTTGCGGTTGGTATTCCGGGTTTTGATTCGATTACGATCGGCTGAATAAACTCATCGCTGTTTCCGCGCAAAAAAGAACCCCGAATCGCCGTAACAGCATCAAAAGCGCGTTCACCTTCGGAATGGGTGAGCAATGTGTATGCCCTTGCGGTGCGCGCCCAGTTTTCGCTCTTGTCCATTGCATAATGGCGTCCGCATAGCGTCGCGATCTTGCCGCAGCCAATATCGGCAAGCTTGATCTGAATTGCCTCTACGTAAATATCTGCTGTGTGCTTATCAACGTCCTTTCCATCGAGGATTCCGTGGATAAAAGTATTATCACCGACGCCTTCATCCCGTGACATTCTCAAAAGGGAAAAGAGGGAGTCCATCGATGAATGAATATTTCCATCAGACAGCAATCCGACAAGATGAACTTTCGATTTTTTTTCGCGTGCATGCGCGAATGCTTTCTTAAGCTCGGCATTCTGAAAAAACTCGCCGGAGGTAATTGCATCCGAAATCATTGCACGCGGAGTTTTAACGACGCGTCCCGATCCTAAACTTAAATGTCCGACCTCTGAATTACCCGGGTCATCGGGCGTTAAACCCACCCTGGCGCCCGAGGCTGAAAGAACCGTTTGCGGATAATCGGCACAAAGTTGGTCGTAATTTGGCGTGTGAGCGAGAGCAATTGCATTTCCTTCCTGATTGTTTGAATAACCCCAACCATCAAGAATAACCAGCGCGAGCGGGCGCTTGCGCGGTTCGTCGTTCTTCGAGCCAAATCCAAGGCTCCAGTTTCCTACTTTTAACGTAACCATTTCTAACCTAAATACGGGGCATAAAGTATCCAGATGAAATAATAGCTATCTCATTCCAAAACATTCATTTGTAAATCATCAATCGAGTTATAATAACATTAAAGTCAATGGAAACTTTAATGATTTTTGGCACGTCCGCTGTCAATATGGTTCAATAAAGCCGCCCGACTGCTGCCAAACCAATTTTTTAATCACGTGGGTATATGGAATATATCTTGATACCTGTCAAAAGACAGAAGGCCGCAAATAGAAAAAACCGGGCGGAATAACGGAGTTTGTCGCAACCCGGAATACCAGGGATCTTAAAAGAAATTAGCTAAATGCGAACCCTTGAGATTATCGAATTTGTGAAAATACGTTGGTATTTGAAAGTGATTGAATTCTCTTTTTTTGTTTAAGCAAATCGTTTTGTAGTATAACAATTCTCATACAATGCTTGTTACATTCAAGCCGGAAAATTATGATTATCAACCGAGCCGTGCGCAGCCGCTCGACCCTTCTTGCCGCTGTACTCACATCATCTACGGAAGAAACAAGCAGTACTTTGCGAACTGGGCGGGTAATCTATCGCTCAAGACTTTTTATGGCGGGAAGGCTTTTTACGATACAGGCCTCGGACGTTATGAAGTTGGCGAAGATAATTTCTTGATCTTAAATGAAAAACAGCCTTATTCGATCACAATCGATACCAGCGAAAAAATTCAATCTTTCTGCATTTTCTTTGAAAAGGGTTTTGCCGAAGAAGTCTTACAAGGTCTGACCAAAGAAGAAGAGTTTTTGCTTGATAATCCGAACAATCAAAGCAATGTACCGATTGATTTCGTTCAGAGACTCTATCCCAAAGACGCTTTAATTGGTCCCGATCTCGCCAACCTTCTTACTTCTATTAACCAGGGAAATCTGGAAGAATTTGCCGTCAGAGAACAACTCCACCAAATAATGCAGAAGATGCTCCGAGTGCGGAGTAGAGTTTTTACTGAAATTGATAAACTCGCGGCTAAAAGATCTGCAACCCGGGAGGAGCTTTATAAAAGGCTCTATCGGGCAAGAGATTTTTTGGAATCTTCGTTTACGCAAAAAATAACTTTAAGTCAGACTGCGGGTATTGCCTGCTTATCGCAAAACCACTTTTTGCGCACCTTTAATCAGCTTTTTGGACAAACTCCGAATCAGTATCTAACCCGGCTGCGCCTGAAAAAAGCTAGGGA
>JABDJV010000456.1 GCA_013003295.1 Pyrinomonadaceae bacterium
GTTGACCTCAAGGGGCAATACGAAAAAATTAAGCATGAGTTGGACGGTGCAATTCTTGATGTAGTCGGTTCGACCGGATTCATTAATGGTCCTGCTGTTAAGAGGTTTCAGCGGAATTTAGAAACCAATCTTGGAGTGGATCACGTGATTCCGTGTGCGAACGGCACCGATGCTTTGCAAATTGCATTGATGGCCCTCGATTTAAAGCCCGGTGATGAGGTGATCGTTCCCGCGTTCACCTATGTCGCGACCGCTGAGGTAGTAGCTTTGCTGCAGTTGACTCCGGTAATGGTTGATGTCGACCCGAATACTTTTAACGTCACGGCAGAGATCATCGAACCGGCGATTACAAGTAAAACGAAGGCGGTTGTTCCGGTTCATTTGTTTGGTCAATCCTGCGACATGGAGCCGATCATGGATTTGGCGCGCAAGCACGGCATTTTTGTCATCGAGGACAATGCGCAGGCGATAGGCGCTGATTATACCTTTGCAGATGGATCAAAGAAGAAAGCAGGGACGATTGGCGATGTTGGTACAACCTCATTTTTCCCGGCAAAAAACCTGGGTTGTTATGGTGATGGCGGGGCGATGTTTACAAATGATGACGAACTTGCGGCGAAACTGCGAATGATTGCAAATCACGGGCAAACAAAAAAATACTATCATGGGGTTATCGGTGTAAATTCCCGCCTTGACTCGATCCAGGCGGCGATACTTGATGTGAAACTAAAATATCTTGATAAATATGAAGCCGTTAGAAATAAAGCCGCGGAACGATACGACGAAGCATTTGCGAATTTAGAGGAAATTCAAACTCCTGCGCGGGAAGAAAACTCCACTCATGTCTTTCATCAGTACACTATGAAAATAGGGAGCAATAAGCGGAACGAACTACAAGCCTTTTTAGGTGAGAAGGGGATTCCGTCAAACATATACTATCCGGTGCCACTTTACGCTCAGGATGCATTTAAAGAGTATGTTTCCGATGGGTTTAGTTTGGCGATAACTGAAAAGCTTTGCAAACAAGTCTTATCCTTGCCGATTCATACGGAAATGGATATGGAATTGGTGGAGCGAATTTCAGAATCCGTTAGGTTATTCTTTTACGACAAATAGTTTATGTCCGAACAAAATTACTTTGCGCACGAAACCGCTGTGATCGATGAAGGGTGCGAAATTGGTGAAGGTGTAAAGATATGGCACTTTTCGCATGTCATGCCGGATTCGCAAATCGGCGATGGATGCAACATTGGGCAGAACGTAGTCATATCGCCGCAAGTTGTATTGGGTAAGAATTGTAAAGTGCAGAATAATGTCTCAATCTACACCGGCGTAATTTGTGAAGATGATGTGTTTTTAGGGCCTTCGATGGTTTTTACAAACGTGATAAATCCGCGAAGTGCAGTTACTCGAAAAAGCGAATATGCGAAAACGCAAGTGAAAACAGGGGCCTCAATTGGAGCGAATGCGACCATTGTTTGTGGAAATGACATTGGTGAATTCGCTTTTGTCGGAGCGGGTGCGGTGGTTACAAAAGACGTTCCTGCATATGCCTTAGTTGTTGGAAACCCGTCAAAGCAAGTCGGTTGGATGAGCGAATTTGGGCAGCGATTAGATTTTGACGAAAACGGGGAAGCGGTCTGTTCTGAGTCAAACGAAAAATATATCCTAAGAGACGGAAAGGTTGCTAAGACGAACTAGATTCAAATAAATGAAGAATTTTGTATTAATCGGAGCTGCGGGGTATATAGCTCCGCGGCACATGAAGGCGATCAAAGAGACTGGGAATAATCTGGTCGCAGCGCTTGATCCATTTGATTCCGTTGGCATTTTGGACAGCTTTTTTCCAAATGCCGATTTTTTTACTGAGTTTGAGAGGTTTGATCGACACATTGAAAAGCTGAAGAGAGAAGGGACCACAATCGATTATGTGACGGTTTGCTCTCCAAACTATTTGCACGACGCTCATATCCGGTTCGGTTTGCGCCACGGCGCTGATGTGATCTGCGAAAAGCCAATTGTTCTAAACCCGTGGAATATTGATGCTTTGGAGGAAATCGAAATAGAAACCGGTGGAAGTGTTCACAATATCCTCCAAT
>JABDJV010000474.1 GCA_013003295.1 Pyrinomonadaceae bacterium
GACTAGGAGTCGGTGTCGGACTCGGTGTCGGCGTTGGCGGTGGCGTCGGCGTCGGCGTCGGAGTTGGAGTCGGCGTTGGAGTGACAACCGGTGTCGGGTCTGGATCCGGCAATGCCGTGTTTCCTTCGGAATCACGAGGAGCCGGCGCTTCTAAAAACTGAACGTTTCTAACGCCAATTTTGGTCGCTCCCGAGACACGGTGTTTTTGACCATCCTGAAGCTCATAAGCTGTTTCAACTTCAGCCGCGACCTCGACCATTCTCACCGCCGCTGCGTCCGAAACAGCAAGCTGATCGATCGGCTGTGCGAATATAACTCCCGTTGCGGCCGGTTTAAGAACGTAACGAAACTGCAGATCGGTCAGATGCTCGGAGACTACGCTGTCGGTGTATCCGGCGCCTTTAACGCCAAATACACGGCGGACAAGCTTACCGTCCGCGTCAACGTAATAATGAATGATGCTGACGCGTTTCAGCGTCGCTGCTGCAGTGTTTCGATCAGTTCCGGTCGCCAAGTTACCCGTCCACCCCAGTCTGTTCAGCCCAAGCGGGTCGCCTTCATCCCAGGAGATCCGATTGGATCCGGTGTTGATCGCAGTTACGGTACCAAAGGTTCCCGTCGCTCCGCTCGACATGTAATAGATCTCACCTACAGTGAAATCGCCGATCCGTGATGAGGGAACATTGATCGTTCCCGCCCAATAAGCAGTAGAATTGATCGGAAGGTCGATCGGAGAAAAACTCCGGTCGGTCACCAGCATCGTCAGGCGATCGGTGTTTTCCAAAACGGTCGTCGCCGGATTTGATCCAATTACGGCGGTTCCGGCAGGCACATCGTCGTCGGAAAACGTCGATCCGATACTAGTGAATCCCAGCATTCCCGGATCTACTACGGTACTGGATCTTACAGTTAGATAATCGGTAACAAATTGTGTCGGAAGCCAAACGTTTTGAATTCCGCTGAGTCCGTCTCCGAGGCGAAGAACGTCACGGGTCAGGATTTCCTGTGTATTTCTGAATTCCTGTTGAGCCGACGTCAGCTCATAATTATTGTTTGCAGTGGTGATGGATCCGCGAAGCAAGGCAAACGCAGCCGAAACGACTATTAGAGTCAGCACAAGCACTACCATTAACTCGGCAATCGAAAAGCCCGATTGGTTTGTAGTATTTTGTAGTTTAGTCATCGTTTCAGCTCCTGGTCTCCTATCGAAGTTTCTGACGGAATGCAGTCGCCTGGACATATTGGAAATACGGTGTTCCAGGCGGCAGCTTATTTGGTGTCAAAAATGTCGAATCAAAACTCCAGTTTCTCTGCGGCGGCATATAAATGACGGTAGTGCTGTTTTCCCATTGCGCCATCGCCTGTGTCGAACTGAACAGCGGTATAAACGATCCGCTGTAGTTCCAGGGACGCGTATTCCCGCCGTAGTTCCACAATTCAAGAAAGCGCGGGTAATTCACGGCGCCACCGTTTCTACGGTCGCCGCTTATATTTCGTCCGGGTAACGCGCTTATTGCGGACTTTGTGGTACCCGCCAAGATTCCGGCGCGTACAGATGTCGTATCGGTAATTGAAGGCAGATTGTCGTCGGCCATACGATACGCCGTTCCGGTCATGCTTAAAGGCGAGCTTGTCCCTTCCGGAAATTGGGCGGTCAAGCCATCAAACCAAGTTTTGGAAAGTGGGAAAAAAGCGTCGGCGACGATCGATGAAGGAATTTGCGGACCTGTGTAGCCGCCGTTATTTAACGTTGAACCGCCGGCGGGTATTCCGGTAATACCGGTCGTATTGTAATTTCCCCATATGTAGACCATATTCTCGGTCGAAATCGTAATTCCGCGTGTCGGCGACAATTCGCCGGGACCTGCACCAAAACTTAACGTTTCCCCATCAAAAAGCCTGACTGATCGTCGAAACAGATTATTGTTTGTCTGAAGCACGACCTGCGAGCGGGCCATCCGGTCGGCATAGGCTCCGAGATCGTAGAATGTTCCGGTATCGGGAAGTTCGGTAATGTCCTTTTGAAGAGTACCCTGTTTTGGTGCCGCTGTTGGCCCCCATCCGAAATCGATCACATCTTCGCCCGCGTCGAGAATGCCGTTCGGACCGTAAATATCTTCGTTATCGACGATTCCATTTGTAGTTTGGTGATTCGATCCGTCTGAGAGATATTCGGTTTTTACCTTATCTCCGCGCCGATCGGATATATAGACGATATGACCTTCGTTTCCGTCAATGTTCGCGCTGACGGCATTTGTACCGGCGAGTAGGTTGCTGTCGTATTTTCCGTCGATCCAACGGGCCAAATTGCGCATATTTATATCTATCACGCTCGTTACGCCGCGCTCATAAATATGATTCTCGTTAAGCTGACTTCGATACCACCCTTCGCGGACGTTGTACACGTTGATCGGAACGATGATGTTAAAACCGCCATTTGGAATCTCTGCCCTTGTGATCACCCCGGTTCCGCCATTTGCAATGCTGTCATCGTCTGCGGTCGTTTCCGTCATTGCGATAAAACCCTTAGGATCGATCACGGGAACTCCGGGAGCGCTAACCAGCTCTCCATCGGCGGCGGTTCTTGAATTCCTTGTAAGAGTAACAAGATCAAAGAAATTCCCTGTTCGGTCGCGGCTTCCCTGAACATAAGCTGCCCAGAGCGGACGCTGCAGATAAACGATCCCATTCGGTTC